>NZ_JAPWBR010000002.1:0-144388 GCF_041433555.1 Granulicatella sp. 20925_1_45
ACTAGCTCTTTTTCATATTAGTTTTCTCTTTTTTTCACTTTACCGTTCCATGCTTCGAAGCCATGTTTTAAAATGAAAATATTTGTATATCCATTTTTCTTTAGACGGTAAGCACAACGACCAGCAATTGACACGCCTTCTTCATATAAATAGATTGGTTGGTCTTTACGTAATTCCATGTAACGTTCTTTAAATTGAGAATAAGGAATGTTACGCGCTCCTAAAATATGAGCTGCTTTGAATTCATCTTTTTCACGTACATCGATTAATTGTCCGTGACGTAAATCCTTTCCGAATTCTTCAGCGCTAACCACTTTAGCAGATGATTGACGCATCCAGATTAATACAAATAAGTAAATTCCGTAGGCCAATAATAGACCCATAATAATACTCCACATGAGACTAAACTCCTTCAAAAATAATTTTAATCAGACAAGAGATATTGTATCATGTTTCTTCTAATCTTTCAAAAGCACTAAAGAAGCTGCTCCAATGACTCCTGCATCGTTCCCAAGTTCTGCTAAACGTAAGTGTGTTGTTTCGCGAACTTGTGGGAATACTAATTGTTCATATTCTTTACGAACGCCTTCTAACAAGAATTCTCCTGCAGCGCTCACTCCACCACCGATAACGATGAAGGATGGATTTAACATATTCGCAACGTGTGAACATGCAATTCCTAAGTATTTTGAGAAATGACGAATCACGATTAATGCGAGTGGATCGTTTTGTTTTGCTAAATCAAATACATCTTTTGCACTCACGTCTTGTCCATCGTCAATTCTTGCTTTCAACTCTGAATCCCCAGCATATTCGTCAGCATAACGACGTGCTAAGTTCACAATACCAGTGGCACTTGCTACCGTTTCAAGACAGCCTTTTTTACCGCAAGTACATGCAAAAGGTCGTTCACTGAAATCAACGGCGATGTGTCCAAGCTCCCCGCCAGCGCCCGCTACACCATGAATCAGACGGTTTTCAGCGATAATTCCACCGCCAACACCTGTTCCAAGTGTAAAGAAGGTTACGTCTGGTTGGTCTCCACCAGCACCCATCCATTTTTCACCAAGTGCTGCTACGTTAGCATCATTGTCGATGAAGAACGGAATGTCAAGTGCTCCTTCAATTTTTTCTTTCAAAGGTTGTAATGTTTTCCAGTTTAAGTTGTAGGCACCAATAACTGTACCCTTCTCTCTGTCAACAACACCTGGAGAACCCATCCCTATACCAGCAAAGTTTTCATTTGTTAGTCCTAATAAGTCTAATCGATGACGAATTGAATCGATAATATCGTCCACAATGTGGCTTCCTTCGTCTAAAATGTTGGTAGGAATCGACCATTTTTGTTGAACTTCACCTGCTAGTGAAATAATCGCAAATTTGATGGAAGTCCCACCTAAATCAATACCAATAATTTTCTTTTCCATTGTATTCACTCCATGAAACTTGTATATGCTTACATTATAACAGCATTATCTTTTCATTCCTAGTGCAAAAAGTAAAATTGCGATGACAAAATACGCAACGATTCCCGCAATGCGTGAAGCAGGTTTCGTCAGGCGGTCCCCTCTGAAGCTAATCGCCATCATCACTAAGTACCCACCAACGAGTCCTCCTAAGTGTCCATAGTTATCGACGGCTGAATTAATAAATCCAAGGACAATATTGATAATGATCAGTCCTGCGTATTGCACGCCCATTT
The DNA here is from genome assembly GCF_041433555.1 of Granulicatella sp. 20925_1_45. NCBI lineage: Bacteria > Bacillati > Bacillota > Bacilli > Lactobacillales > Carnobacteriaceae > Granulicatella > Granulicatella sp. 20925_1_45. The sequence goes on from NZ_JAPWBR010000002.1 coordinate 1,703, forward strand.
GCCTAAAAGAACGAATGTAGCCGTGTTTTCTTGATAAATAAACAACAGCTCCCATGAGTCCAAAGAGCGCCGTACTTGCCCCAGCTGAAATGCTAGATGAGAATGCAAAACTTGCAAGGTTCCCCATAATTCCTGATAACAGATACACCGCAAGGAATCTCCAGTGCCCAATTTCGTACTCCATCTGACGACCAATCATATATAAGAACACGCTATTAAATAAAATATGTTCCAGTCCAATATGTAAGAAAATTGGCGTTAAGAATCGATAATATTCATGTTGATGAATGATATATGGATTGAATTTCGCCCCGAAATTAACAAGAACTTGTCCATTCGTGCTACCACCTGCAAGCGTCATTACGATAAACAGCGCTGCTTGAATCGCTAAAAATAAATAAGTAAAGCTGAAACTCTCATTAAAGTTGCGCTTCATGCGTTCTAATTTCCAAGGGTTAATCTTAAACATCTCGAACCACTCCTTCACTTGTTATAATCGTTGGAATATGAATATCCGTTTCAAATACCGGCCAGTCGGCAACAGGCGTCACCTGTGTCGTATAGGCTAATGAGATGATGCGATAATCGTCTACCTTCTGTAAGGTTCTATCATAGTAGCCTCCACCAAAGCCAATACGGTCTCCTTTCGTACTATAAAGTAGTCCAGGAACAATGATTAAATCAAGGTCTTTAGCTTCAAATAGCGGATGCGTACTATCGATGACTGGTTCTAGTACCCCATATGAAGTACGTTTAAAGGTTGTTTGTTCATTCCATTCGACAAATACCAACGTCTTATCTGGCATCGTCACAGGAACAAATATTGTTTTTCCAGCGCTTCTAGCCTCTTGAACGATTAAATCTAATTGGAATTCCATTCGCATCGGCATCGTTAAGCCGACCGTCTTGGCCTCAATCCATTGCGGCATTCCTTTTAGCCATTCTACCACTCGTTTTTCTTCCGCGCGGCGTTTTCCTGGCGTCATCGCCTCTAGTTCTCTCTTTTGCTGAGCGCGTTTCAAGTTCTTCACGTCTTTTTGATACGTCTCGAAGAGTTCGGTAAATAACTTCAAGAATTCGAGTTCGACCGCTCGCATGCTTCTTTCTTGGAGAATTGGACTGCTGAGTAATGGCGCTTTTTCCATTATCGGTTCATCCGTTAAAATGATTGGCAATTCATTAGAGAGCATTTCATGATCAATTGCCCACACTTTCGCCCATTCTTTTTCTTCTAAATGTTGCAGGAAGAATTTCTCTTTAATCACTTCGAACAGATTATTTTCCATGATTTCGTACTCTGGCAATTGATTTTTCACAGGACGAATTAAGTCAGCGATATACGCTTCAGTCGCATCATGTAGTAAACATGCAAGGACGGTTCCTGTTTGGTAACCTCTGGCAATCGCTTCTTGGGCACAATTAATGCTATGTAATCCTACTGAATAAAAGAAACGAAGATGTCCGTTTCCTCGACACATCATACTTAAGGCATGAGCAATATCTTCAATGGCTACGTTGTCTGGAACCATTTCAAGCGGATTAAACACGAGCCCTGTATATGTATTCATAAATAATTTTTTGTCTTCCATATGTTCCTCCACGGTTGATGTCAGTTTATTTTATCATTGAATTCACGCGATTTAAAAGGATTTAGGTATTTCTTAATGATTCTGTTTCTTATGAATGTCTATTCTCAACAAAAAGAAAGATTCCTTCGAATCCTTACGGATATCTTCATAATAGCTGTAACGTTGCACCGGTTCGAGCCTAAGTCTCTCACCTTTAAAGCCTCAAAGGAGGTGTACGAAATGAATTCCTACACCTCCTAATTCGCATTTAATGCGTCGCACGTTACTGCTATTATAGAATCCGTAATCTTCTACGGAATCTTTTCTTTCTAAGAAGGAAAGTCAATAAAAAACACAGATCAGCAGAGATGCCAATCTGTGTTCTTATAAATCACTTTTGTTCGTATCGTTCACGATAAAGCTCAATCAACTCTTGAGCTAACAATTGAACGATTTCGGTTGAAGCCATTTGGTCCTCGGCATGCATGAACAGCAATGAAAATTCTGTTTTTTCTCCGCTGGCCTCTTTTTGAATGAGCTCTGCGTGAATTTTATGCGCCTCAACGAAGGCTTCTTCTGCTTCCACAAGTTTTGCTTTAGCATCTTCAAACAATCCTTTTTTAGCCGCTTGAATCGCTTCTACAAAACAAGATTTGGCTGCACCACTATTGGCAATCAACTGGAAACAGATGAGTTCCATTTCTTCTGTCATATTATTCTCCTATCAATGCCAAAGCTTGATCTAATACTTTAGGACCGTTCATCATTCCGTAGTCACGCATATCAATGGCATCTACTGGAATATCTCCTGCGATTTCTTTTACTGCAGGCAACTCGTAACGAATTTGTGGTCCAATGAGAATAACATCTGCTTCATGGATATTCTTTTTCGCTTCTGTAATGGATTTTGCTTCGATAGAAACTTCAATCCCACGTTCAGTCGCACTTTGTTGCATCTTTTTAACAAGCATACTCGTCGACATTCCCGCGTTACATACTAATAAAATTTGTTTCATAATCTTATCCCTTCATTTCTTGTTCAACTACTTTATCATTTACTTTGATAAATGGAATGTATAGAAGAACTCCAAGTGCAAAGATGACTAATTGAACTAGAATTGCTCTGAAGTCCCCTGCTGTTGCTAGCCATGCATTTAAGAAGACTGGTGTTGTCCAAGGAACTTGTACAAATGCTGGACTCATGAAGCCTGCAGCTGTTGCTAAGTAGCTGATTAAAATACCAAGAGCTGGAACAGCGATAAATGGAATCGCTAATGAAATGTTATAAACGATTGGATAACCGAATAATACTGGTTCATTGATATTGAAGAGTCCAGGTCCAAATGATAATTTAGCCACGTTTTTAGAAGCAGCGTTGCGGCTCACTAAGAATGTTGCCACTAATAAACATAATGTAGATCCACTACCACCCATTAACGCAAATGTTTGAACTTGAGATAAGTTGATGATGTGTGGAATCGCTTGTCCATTGTTTGCAGCAGCGATGTTTTCAGTGATGTTAATTAATAGTAATGGTTCTAGAATTGCACTGTAAATAACTGCTTGGTGAATACCAAATAGCCATAACATATTTCCTAGAGAGTAAATAATGATTACCCCAATTAAGCTTGTACCAATATGACGAATTGGTTCTTGGATGAAGACTGTAATAATTGAGATTAAGTTTGTTCCAAACATGTTGAATAATAATGCTGAAACTACCCCGAATAATGAAATAACTGTCATTACTGGAAGTAATACGCTGAATGATTTACCAACTGCTGGTGGAATGTTGTCCCCAAGATTAATTTGCAATGCTTTGACACTTGATAATTTGATGAATAGTTCTGTTGCAATAATCGCTACGATAACCCCTGCGAACATTGCGCCTGTCCCTGTGTTGTTAAATGAAAGAACACCTGAAATATTCACGGCATCTTTTGCGCCATCAGGAACAGCAGAAACTGTATTTGGCATCATAACAATTAAAGAAACTAATGATAGCATTGATGCTGCCAATGGGTTTTCAAAATCTCTGTTTTTCGCTAAGAAATAACCAACCATTACGGCAATAATAATACCTGAAATACTTAAAGTACCGTTTGCAATTGTAATTCCCCAATATTGGAATTTTGTTAATGTATCCCCTTGGAAAATCCACTTAAAGACTGTGTTGTTCAAAAGAACGATTAACCCTGCCAAAATATATAATGGCATTACTGTTGCGAATGCATCTCTGAGGGTTTTTAAATGAATTTGGTTCCCCAGTCTACCAGCAAATGCGGCAAATTTGTCAATAAATTTTGAGTTTTTCATCTGAATATCTCCTCTCTTTATTCCTCTACTTCTACTTCAAATCCGTTATTGTCACTAACGTTACGGTACCATCTTCCACTACTCTTGATAGTTCTCTTTTGCGTTTCTAAATCTACAGAAATAAATCCGTAGCGATTCTTGTAGGCATTATTCCAAGACCAGCAATCAAAAGCAGTCCATGTATGATATCCAAAACAGTTGCTACCTTCTTCAATCGCTTTATGTAGCCAAGTGAGATGTTCTTCGTAAAATTCAATACGATACACATCATCGATGACTCCATCTTCTCCAATGAAGCGACCTTCGTTTTCCACACCCATACCGTTCTCACTAATGAACCATGGGATATTGCCATATTCTTCCTTCACAATCATGGCGATATCATAAATGGCTTTCGGGAAGATTTCCCATCCACGATATGGATTCATGCGACGTTCAGGCCATTCATACTCTTTAAAGTATTGATCTGGCATCCAAGGTGTTTTGTACTCCTCTGGATTTGGCTGCGCCTGAACACGTTTTGGATGATAGTAATTCACTCCAAGAAAATCGACTGTATTTTCTTGAATGAGCTGCAATTCCTCTTCAGTATGACTCCATAACACGCCGTCCTCCTCTAGTCTTTTCACCAAGGTTTCAGGGAATGTTCCCTTCACCGCTGGATTCAAGAAGACTCTGTTAAAGAAATCATCTGTAAATTGACTTGCTGCTAAATCTTCTGGAGCATCACTTCTTGGGTAAGCAGGTGTTAAGTTTAAAATAATCCCAATCTTGCCATCCAAGCCTAATGAGTGATAGAGTTGAATCACTTTGGCACTTGCAAGATTTAGATTATAAATCACTTGAACAGCTTCTTTCCCTTTCCCTTTTAGGTTTGGATAATGGAATGCATATAAGTATCCTGCTTCCGGAATGACCATTGGCTCATTGAAAGTTGTCCAGTAATGAATCTTATCACCAAAACATTCAAATGCAGTCTTTGCAAACTTCACGAATAAGTCCACGACATGTTTACTTTCCCAGCCGCCGTATTGTTGAAGCAATTCAACTGGCAAATCGAAATGATGTAAATTCAATACAAGTTCAATATCGTTTTTCTTCGCTTCTTCAATAACAGCGTTGTAAAATTCCACAGCCTTTGGATCAGCTTCACCCGTTTCGAAGTCTTTAATCAAACGGCTCCATTGAATCGATGTACGGAATGAATTAAATCCAATCTCCTTCATCAAACGAAAATCTTCAGAATACGTATGATAAAAATCACTCGCCACATCCGGACCGACGCCATTAAAGAAAGCTTCTGGATCAGTTCTAAACCAGTAATCCATCACATTTTCATGTGCCTTATCGAATTGTCCTTCTGTCTGCGGTCCACTTGAAGCAGCACCCCACCAGAACCCTTGAGGGAAACGCAATTGTTTCTTCATAATTAACCTCCTTTCTGTAAACTCTTTCACATATAGTATATCACATTTTATTTATTTGTCTAGACAATAATTATAAATAGTATTCAAATTGTCGATTTTGCCTATTCATTCTACATTTGTTATAATATAGCTAGTTTAGAGAAAGGATGACATTCGATGAGCGTAAAGTATTTACAGATTTACCATGCGATTCGTGAAAAGATTTTAAGTAACGAATACGCCATTAACCAACAATTACCCGATGAAATCACATTAACGAAAGAATTTAATAGCAGTCGAATGACGGTCAAGAAAGCATTAGACTTACTCGTTTCCGAAGGGCTTATCTTTAGAAAACGCGGCCAAGGTACCTTTGTCCTCTCTCGCGGCACGTCTAAGCGAAAACTTATCGTTCCAGAACGCGATATTAAAGGACTCACGAAAATTTCTGAGGATACACACTCTACTGTTGAATCAAAAATCATTCATTTTAAATTAGAATTTGCTTCTGAATTCCTTGCAGAAAAATTACAAGTACCGGTGCAAAGTCCTGTTTATAATATTCACCGACTTCGCATCATCGACGGTAAACCGTATGTATTAGAGCAAACCTATATGAGTACGAGCGTCATTCCAGGAATTACTGAAGAAGTTCTATTAGACTCTATTTATCAATATATCGAAGGCAAACTAGGCTTACGAATCGCGAGTGCCACAAAAATCTTGCGTGCAGCGCCAAGTTCTGAAGATGAACAAAAATACTTACAGTTACTTCCGACAGAACCCGTCTTCGAAGTAGAACAAGTAGCCTACTTAGATAATGGCACTCCATTTGAGTACTCGATTAGCCGACACAGATACGATCTATTTGAATTCAATTCATTTGCACTAAGACATTCTTCATAGGAGGCACAACGATGACAACACCAATCTTTTTAAATGCCGTACTTCAAGAGAAAATCTGGGGTGGAACGAAATTGCATACGCTCTTTAACTTCACTCTACCTTCTGATAAGACAGGTGAAGCATGGATTATTAGCGCACATCCCAATGGGATTTCAACGATAAAAAGCCCTGCAAAATATGCAGGACTAGGGTTAGATGAACTCTATAAAGCTCATCCTGAACTCTTCAATGGGCAACAGTTAGCAAGCTTTCCTCTTCTCATTAAGTTGCTCGATGCGTCCGATGACTTATCGATTCAAGTGCATCCAGATGACGAGTATGCGCTAGAACATGAAGGCGAATATGGAAAGAATGAATGTTGGTATGTGGTTCAAGCTGAGCCAGGCGCAAAAATTGTCTATGGACATACGGCGATGACTCCTGAAGAATTTGCAGAGAAAATCGACAATGAAGCTTGGAGCGAGCTATTTACCGAAGTTCCTGTTAAAGCTGGCGACTTCTTCGATGTTCCAAGTGGTACGATTCACGCCATTGGTGGCGGTATTGTGATTCTTGAGACGCAACAAAATTCAGACACGACTTACCGCGTCTATGACTACAACCGTACCGACGATGCTGGAAATCCTCGTCCACTGCATATCCAACAAACAAAAGATGTCACAACCATTCCGCACAGTGTCCCAACAACTAACCAACACGTGATGACGACTGACAATGGAACAAGAACGACTTTTGTGGAGAACAAATTCTTTACGGTTTGGAAATACGATATCAACGGCGACTACAGCGATGCCCTCTCTTCTACTTATCACCTTGTGACGGTGTTAGACGGAAAAGGAACACTCACAGTCGACGGAATCGAGTATCCAATCCAAAAAGCAGATTCCTTTATTCTGCCTTCTGGAACACCTGAACTAGCCATTAACGGATCTGTTCAACTGATTGTGTCACAGTCAAACCAATAACCAAAAGCGAAAAAAGGTCAGTAAGGAAAACTCCTTGCTGACCTTTATTTTTATGCATTCAATTGTTTTGTAATTTCTACGATTTCGTCGATTAATCCACCGATTGTAGCAATCGTATCTTTCAGCGGTGCATCTGTAGAGACATCGACGCCTGCTGCTTTCGCAAGCTCTTCTGCGCTCTTCGTTCCGCCCATCTTCAATACTTCTACCCAAGTATTTGCGACACTTGAATCTTTTTGAATCATTTTCGCCACTTGTGTACCGATTGTTAACCCAGCTGAGTAAGTGTATGAGTAAAGTCCCATGTAATAGTGCGGTTGACGCATCCATGTTAACTCTGCACCTTCTGTAAGAACCACTTCTGGTCCCCAGAATTTCGCCAATGTTTCTTTGAATAAATGATTCAATGTATCCGCGTCTAAGCTCTTACCTGCGTCTACTAAGCGGTATACTTCGCGTTGGAAGTACGCTTCTAATAAGTGAGTCACAAAGTTATGGTAGTAAGTTTTAGCGACCATTTGAGATGAAATCCAACGCTTCATACGTAAATCATCTCCTGCTTTGTTCTTCAAGTAGAACTCAACCAATAATTCGTTTGTAGTTGATGGAGCTTCCACAAAGTACATGCTTGGACGACCATCTAGAATATTTTGGTTTTTGTACGCTAGTTGGAAGTGTCCTGCGTGTCCTAATTCATGCGCTAGTGTCATACAATCATTCATATCTTCTGTAAAGAACATTAAGATAAATGAGTTTGCCCCGTATGGTGATGAACAGAACGCACCAGTGCGTTTACCAATTGTTTCAGCGTAGTCAATCCAACGGTTATCGAAGGCTTCCTTCATAATTTTGAGGTAACCTTCGCCTAGAGGTGCTAATCCTTCTAAGATATATTGTTTAGCTTCATCATACGTTACTTTGGCTGCATAAGTTGGATCTACTTCCAGTTTCAAGTCTTCATAGCGTATTTCGTCTAATTGATAGATTTCTTTGATGAGACGTGCGAATTTACGCATATGTGGCGCTAATTCTTCCATGATGACATCGATTTGACGGTCATATAGTTCACGAGAAACTTTTTGACGGTCTAGTAAGTAGTCAAATACTGAATCAAACCCACGCAATGTTGCCATTGTTTTTTCTTTTTGAATTTGTGTGTTATACGCTGAAGCGGTGCTATGTTGATATTTGCGTAATGTGTCGCTAAATACTTTGAACGCTTCACGACGAATTGCTGTATTTGGTTCTGATTGCATACGGCCTTCAAAGCTGTTGTATGTCATCGGAATCACTTGTCCGTCTGCTTCTACGTCTGGGAAATGAATATCTTTGAATTTAATATCGTTGTACGCTTGGTAGCCAGCATCTAATGTATTTCCTAAAGCTGCTAGAGTTGCTTCCACGTCTTTTGATAATAAATGTTTTTTATCTTCTAAGAGACGTTCGATATATAAAGCATCTTCTTTATTCGCGCGTGCTTCTTCTAATACTGCATCATCCAATTGACTTAATTCAGATTCAAAGAAACTTAATTTGGCATCTAATCCCGCTAACACTGTACGTGTTTGAGCAGCACGTGTTTGCGCTTCTTTATCTCTTGTATTCGCGCTCACAGCAAGGTTGCAATACGCAGAAATTTGACCACGTTGTTCTAATAAGGCACGGTAAGTTGCTAAACCAGCATTTACTTGAGGTGCTGTTGTAATTTGCCCTTCGTATTCTTTTTGGAAAGCCTCTACTTTTCCTTTAAGGTCTTCTAACGCTTCGTTAAAAGCTTCTTCTGTTTCAAACAAATGAGTTAAGTCCCATGTTTGATTTACATCTACTTGACTTCTTTCAATCATATTCTCACTCCACTTTCTAAAGTCGTACTCCCATTGTACCACAGTTTTCATCTAATTTTCAGAAAACTTTAATTTAAATCAAAAAAAGTGTTACAGCCTTTCGACTGTAACACTGATTCATGTCTATTATTGTAACGCTCCGATTGCACGAGCGATTTCTTCATTAGAACTTCCTGGTTTAATTTCGAAAGTACCAGTCCAGATCTTATCAGCAATGTTATTTGTTGTTAAGTAATCTACGAACTCTTTAGCACTCTTAACTAATCCTGCTTTTTCTAATTTATCGGCAACATCATTTGATGATTCTCCTTCTTCAACTGTAATAGATACAGGTTTTGAAGATTGTGTAGTTGCTGCTTCAGTTGTTGAAGCTTGTGAAGTAGCTTTAGCACTTGATGTAGACGCTTTGCTACCAGATTCTTTTTCAGCTAATAAAGACTCGTAAGCGGCTTTATAGCTTGCTTCATTTGCTCCTTCAGAAACGATTGGCAAATTCACTGCATCTAATTGGCTCTTTAATGATTGTGGTACAAAAGGCCAAATCACAGTAACCAATGCTAAAATTAACGCTGCTAATAAGAAGCCCATTCCTAAAGAACGAAATTTCGTTTTACTCATGTTCTTCCTCCTTAATTTGCATCTGCTTCAAAATAATTATCGATTACCAATTGTACTGTTGAAACAGGTACGTTTAATTGTTCAGAAATTGATTCTACTGAATTACCGTGGCTGAATAATGTAATGATTTGTTGTTTCGTTACATTGTGTAAGCGACCAGATTCTTCTGCAGTTGCTTCTTCCACTGCTTCTGTTTCTTCAGCTACTGGTTCTGGTTTTTCAGCTACACGAACTTCTGCTGTTTTTGCAGCGCGAACTTCTTCATAAGTTGGTTCAACTGATGGTCCTTTGTATACAGTTGTTCCTTCTAATTCTTGAATTTTTTTCTTTAATGAATATACTTCACGGTTTAATTCTAATAAACCTTCTGCTAATTCATCGATTTCTTCTTCATTGTGGTTATCCTTTAAGAATAGTGAAATGAATAAGAAAAATACTGCTAATGCTAATAACGCGAGAACTACGACCCATACGTGCATTTTTTCACCTCATTAAATATTATTTTTTTCCTTTCATCCTATTTTAAATAATGTTAGCCAAAATATCAAGGTTCACGGCGAAGTTTATCATTTTGTTAACGAATTGAAACATTACACAAACCTCTTGAAACACAAAAAAATCTTTACCCTCCAGTCCTTATTCAGGAATAAAAGGTAAAGATTTCTATCATTATTAACCTCGCATTTCTTCCTTCACTCGTTTTTCTTTTTGACTTAAAACGAGTAAGTTTTCGCGGAGTTCTTGTTCCATTTGCGTCAATTCGTATTCGGCTTTTCTACGTTTTTGACGGCCTTCTTGTTGAATGAGAATCGTTTCTTCTAATGTTTCAATCAAGTCTTGTTGTGTCTTTTGAAGGGTTTCAAGATCGATAATACCGCGTTCATTTTCACGAGCTGTTTCAATCGTAGAAATCTTCAACATTTCAGAGTTCTTTTGAATCAATTGATTTGTCGTTTCAGACACTTGACGTTGCGCTGTCACGGCATCCTTTTGGCGAAGCAATGTCATCGCAATGGCAATTTGGTTCTTCCATAAAGGAATCGTTGTCGTAATGGAAGATTGAATTTTTTCCGCCAAGGTTTGATTCGTATTTTGAATCAAGCGAATTTGTGGTGCTTGCTGGATGGTCATTTGACGCGTCAATTTCAAGTCATGATTTCTCTTTTCAAGACGATCTAAGAATTGATGTAAGTCGTTGACGACTTGCACATCCATTTGGGCTCCGGACTCTTGCGCCTTTTGCATCGCTTCAGGAATCAGTTTTTGTTGCAACTCTTCAATCTTCAATTCCCCAGCAGCGATATAAATACTTAACGCCTCGAAGAATTCCTTATTACGTTGGTACAATTGTTCCAGTGACAAGTTGTCGTTTAATAATCCATTCTTTTCATGGTCTAATCGCACTGCAATCTTATCCACTTGAGAACCGACTTCTTGGTATTTTAATTGCATTTCGTAAATCGACTTCTTCACGCGCCCAAAGATTTTACGGAAGATGTTCGAATCTTGTGCCACAAGGTCGTTTGGGTTTGTCTCGTTGAGTCGCATCATCAACTCATTGAGCGTATCGCCGATTTCTCCTGTATCTTTATTTTGCACATGAGCCAGCATCGAATGAGAGAATTCACCAAGTTGCTTTTGCGCGCCAGCACCATAACTAATGATGGCCTGCATGTTCTTTTCATCGATTTGTTTTGCAAGAGCACGTGCTTGTTCTTGTTGTTTTTCTGGCAAAGTATCTACCAGCGCACGTTTAGCATCTAGTTGTTCTTGTGGAAAATCACTTGCCACATCTTGCAATGTCGTATTTTTTACTACGTCTTCTCCAAATGGGTTTTGAATGAGTGCATCTACCATTGATTTTTGTTCAGTCATTTTTTCTACTCCTTTATCGTACGATTCACGTAATCCATCTCTGCTTCAGATTTTTTGATTTTATCCTCTTGGAAATGTAAGTAATCCTCTTCCAGCGTTGCGCAGACGAGATCGATTTTTTCTCCTAATTCTTGTAGTGTTTGATACGTTTCGCTTCCTTTTACCGGTTGCTCACTCAATTCTTTATAGACTTTCGTCATTTCGTTTAATGACGGTACGCATGTATGAACGAACAAGTTGGCTTCTGGAAGCTTCTCAGGGTGTGCCACTAATTCTTTGAAATAATCTTTCATCGTTACTGTAGTGTTATATCGATTACTAATAATTCTTAGCTTTGTAAGACTTTGAATTGTCTCATCAATCTCTTGAATTTGTGTCTTCACCACTGACATTTTTTGTCTAAAATAATCGATTTCCTGCTTAGATAATCCGGATTGTTCATATCGTTTTTGCACCTTACTAGAGGTTTTATCTAACGGTCTCTTTGTTTTGCCAAAGATCGATTTCACTTCCATTTCTTCTGGAAATAGCATGAAGAAAAAGATACTTGCTAGTACGAGAAGTGAAAATAACAGCCTTACAGATGACCCGTAAATATGACTCATAAAGTAACGCGTTATGAATACAAACAATACTAATTTGAGAAGTCTATTCCACTGTTTCATGGTACTCCCTCCTTATAGACTTATTGTATCATTTGGCTATTTTGGGACATGGTACTTAAGGCCGATTTCTATGGGACTTGAGGCTGAATCAAATAACGCAAAAAAAGGAATTAAACAGCCTTCACTGCTTAATTCCCTTCTTGTTCATTAAAAGTTTTATTTTTTACTTTTAGCAAATATGAATGCTCCACCTGTTAAGAACACTGCTGATAGAATCAAATATAAAGTTCCCATCGAAGTACCTGTATTTGGTAATTCATCTTCTCCCGCTTTTGCTGGTGCTGCTTGTGCAACAGGCGCTGGAGATGGTTCTTTAGCTTCTTTTGCTGGTTCTTGTTCTGCTTTAGCAGCAAGAGGTGTTGCTAACACACGTGTCTCAGATGCTTCGGCATTTGTTTCAGGTGTTACAACTTTGTCTTCAACAACATTTGATTCTGCTGTTGCTACTTTGTCTTCAACGGCATTTGTTAAAACAGCTACTGGTGCAGGAACTTCACTTGTTGCTACAACTTCTGCAACTGTAGCTCGAACCTCTGCCTCGGGAGTTGGTGTTGGTTGTTCCGTTGTATCTAGAAGTGCTCTTCTTCTACGAACACGACTTCTTGGTGCTTCTGTTGAAGTTGTTGGAGCCTCTGTCACAGTTGTTGCTGTAGTCGTTGTTGGAGCCTCTGTCGTCGTTGTTGTCGTTGTCGGTTCTTCTGTCACTACTGGTGCTTCTGTTACTACAGGTGCAGAAGTTGTCACTACCGGAGCCTCTGTAACCACTGGTGCAGATGTTGTTACTACTGGTGCTTCTGTGACCACTGGTGCAGATGTTGTTACTACTGGTGCTTCTGTGACCACTGGTGCTGAAGTCGTTACTACTGGAGCCTCTGTGACTACTGGTGCTGAAGTCGTTACTACTGGAGCCTCTGTGACTACTGGTGCTGAAGTCGTTACTACTGGAGCCTCTGTGACTACTGGTGCTGAAGTTGTTACTACCGGTGCCTCTGTGACCACTGGTGCTGAAGTCGTTACTACCGGAGCTTCTGTTGTCGCTACTGTTGTCGTAGGAGCTTCAGTCGTTGTAGTTGCTACTGTAGTAGTCGGCGCTTCTGTTGTCGTAGGAGCTACTGTAGTTGTTGGTGCCTCCGTTGTCGTTGGTGCTTCAGTCGTTGTAGGAGCTACTGTAGTTGTTGGTGCCTCCGTTGTCGTTGGTGCTTCAGTCGTTGTAGGAGCTACTGTAGTTGTTGGTGCCTCCGTTGTCGTTGGAGCTTCAGTCGTTGTAGGAGCTACTGTAGTTGTTGGTGCCTCCGTTGTCGTTGGTGCTTCAGTCGTTGTAGGAGCTACTGTAGTTGTTGGTGCCTCCGTTGTCGTAGGAGCTTCAGTCGTTGTAGGAGCTACTGTAGTCGTTGGAGCTTCCGTTGTCGTTGTTGTTGTCGTTGTTGTTGTCGTCGGAGCAACGGTTGTTGTTGTCGTCGTTGTTGGCGCAACAGTTGTAGTTGTTGTAGTCGTCGTTGGCGCTTCTGTTGTTACAGGTTTTGCATTTGGTTGCCATACGCGAACATAATCGATTTGCATGTCTGAACGACTACCATCCTTATAACTATCTTTGTAAGGAATCGCGTCTGTATAGTTACGAGTACCGTTTTTCTCCCAGTCTTTCACGAATGAACCACCTACGATATGCGTTAATCGTAAAATAAATCCATTATCCTTATTGACGAATGGTGTGTTCTTTAGCAATTCACTATATTTAATAGTTTTTACGGCCTGTCCGTCATAGAAGAAAGTTGCCTTATCTCCTTCTTTTAAGACCCCATATGTGTGGAAATCTGTTTGCGTATCCCCATTATTAGGAATTTTATACGGATGTTGTTCACTATACTGACCAGTCTTACCTGGTGTCGGTTCTGTATGAACATTTGCTTGAATGAATTTCGGATCATAGCCTTTAGACTCGAAGACATCAATCTCCCCACTCTTTGGAGATCCTCCGCCTTTTGTACCAGTCATCCAGAAGGAAGCCCATGAAGATTCACTAAATGGTAGCTTGATACGTGATTCGGCATAGAAGTCACCTACAAATTCAGTCAGGACTTTCCCGTGACGGTCACGTGTTTGAATCGCACCAGAGGTAAATGGTGCTTTATAAGTAATCATTTGGCCCGTCTTTGGATCTTTATAAGTATTCTCACGGTCTACCCATTCATTCTTTTTAGTAACTGGATTCCACTTCAATTGCTTCGGCGTATAGAGTGCCGTTAAATGAAGGATTCCATCTTTTAAAGAAACATTGGCCGGGTCGTCTGTGAAATGCATTTGCGTTCTTGCTTTAGGATCGAAACTTGAAAGAGAATAATCCCATTTTGCTCTGTCGAGTTTGTTCCCATCAAACTCATCAAACCATGTTAAGTCATAGTTTGTCGGAACATCCGTTGGCAGTGTTACATTAGGAACTCTTCCTTCACCTGTTTCTGCATAGACTGTGGCGAATGGCGCTAACAGACTTGTGCTTAGGATTAGGCTTGCTCCTAATACTCTTGCTCCTGCAATCATACCTTTTTGTTTATTACGTACTTTTTGCATATTTGTTCTCCTATTTCTTCTTTAATTTTAAGAAAGGAAATTCTGAAATCCCTTTCCTACATTAGACATTATCTAAACTGGGTAAGAAAAATTCCTGACAGACTTATGAAATTAATCTATTAAAAGTATAGTTAAAATGCTAAATAAATATGATTTCGATTTAATTATAAAGAAAATATGGAGAGCAAAATTTCCTTTTATTTACAGAAACCCCTTCTTTTTAGTGGCAAAAACATTGATAGAACGCTAAAAAAAGAGGTTAACTAGAATTAGTCTAATTCACCTCTCTAATAGATCTACTTTTTGAACACAATTTGAAAAAAACTGAGCCGAATTTCTTCGACTCAGTTAAATTTTTATTATTCTGCTTCAGGAACTAATGCTTCTGGGAAGTGTTCACGCACAATTGCTGCACAACGATTACATAAAGTCGGAGCATCTTCTAATGTTCCTACTTCAATCTTCACAGCACGGCAACGTTCACAAGTTTCACCTTTGGCATGTTCAACAACGACTTTCACGCCTTCGCCTTCAACTGCATTTGCAGGAGCTTCAACGCCTTCTTGAGCCACTTCTAATTCACTGACGATGAATAATTGAGCTACATTTGTGTTTAAGCCTTCTAACAAAGTACGAACTTCATTAGATGGATATAGCGTTACTTTCGCTTCGAAGTTCTTACCGATTAATTTCTCATTACGAGCTTCTTCTAAAGCTTTCAAAGCAGTGTTACGAACTTTGAAGAATTCAGCCCATTGTGCTAATACTTCTTCTGTATTTTCGTAGCTTTCTACTGTTGGGAATTCGGCTAATTGAACATAAGCTTCTTCTTCCTTCAAGTATTTCCAAACTTCTTCACTCGTATGAACTAAGATTGGGCTTAGTAATTTCGTTAATTTCACTAGGATATCGTAAATAACTGTTTGCATTGCACGACGTTCATAGTTATCTTCATATTCGATATACACAACGTCTTTTGCAAAGTCTAAGTAGAATTGTGATAAATCAACTGTACAGAAGTTCATCACTGTTTGATAAATTGTTGAGAATTCATAGTTTTCATATGCTTCTTCAATTGTCTTCACAACATCATTGAAACGAATCATCATATATTGGTCAACACTTCTTAGGTCTTTAAATGCTACGGCATGTTTAGATGGTTCGAAGTCTGTAGTATTCGCTAACATAAAGCGCATTGTGTTACGGATCTTACGGTATGCTTCAGATACTTGGTTTAAGATTTCAGTACTGATACGTACGTCTGATTCGTAGTCCACAGAAGATACCCATAGACGGATAATATCTGCCCCTTTTGTTTGCATTTCTTTTGCAGGTGAGATGACGTTTCCTAGGGATTTACTCATCTTCTTGCCTTCTCCGTCCATTACGAACCCTTGAGAAAGAACTGCTTTATAAGGCGCTTGTTTATGAACCGCTACACTTGTTGTTAAACTTGAGTTGAACCATCCACGGTATTGGTCTGATCCTTCTAAGTATAAATCAGCTGGGAATGTTAATTCTGGACGAATACTTAATACACCAGCATGTGAGCTACCTGAGTCGAACCATACGTCCATGATGTCCATTTCTTTTGTAAATGTGCCAGTTGGACTGCTTGGATGTGTGAATCCTTCTGGTAATAGGTCTTTTGCTTCACGCTCGAACCATACATCAGAACCGAATTCTTCCACTAATTTCGCAACGTGCTCAATTGTTTCTGGAGTGATAATTGGTTCTCCGTTTTCACCGTAGAATACAGGAAGTGGAACACCCCATACACGTTGACGAGAGATGACCCAGTCGCCACGGTCACGAACCATATTGTAAATACGTACTTGACCTGATGGGTGGTACCATTTCACATCATTTTCAATCACATCTAAGATATCTTGACGGAAAGCATCAATAGACGCAAACCATTGTGGAGTTGCACGGAAGATAACAGGTTTCTTCGTTCTCCAGTCATGTGGGTAACTATGCACGAAATAGCTTAAGTGTAATAAAGCACCTTTTTCAGTTAATAAGTCTGTAATCACTTTATTTGCTTTTGCATAGAACATTCCTTCAAAACCAGGAGCTTCTGCAGTGTAATGCCCTTGGTTATCTACTGGTGATAATACATCTAAGTTGTATTTACGTGAATAGTAGAAGTCGTCTTCCCCGTGTCCAGGAGCTGAGTGAACTAAACCAGTACCGGCATCAAGAGTTACATAGTCTCCAAGCATTACTAGAGATTCACGTTCGTAGAATGGATGCCATGCTGTCGCATATTCCAATTCAGTTCCACGGAATTCTTTTAAGACTTCAACAGATTCCCAACCTAGTGTTTCAGCAAGTGAGTTCACTAATTCTTTAGCTACGACGAAGTTTCCTTTATCAGTTTTCACTTCTACATATTCATAGTCAGGATGCACGAAGATCCCTAAGTTTGCTGGAAGTGTCCAAGGAGTAGTTGTCCAGATGACAAATGAAGCATCCTCTGATACAACACCTTTTCCGTCTTTCACTCTGAACGCCACATAGATTGATGGGCTTTCTACGTCTTTATATTCAATTTCAGCTTCCGCCAGTGAAGATTCACTTGATGGAGACCAGTAAATTGGTTTTAATCCTTTGTAAATATAGCCATTTTCAGCCATTTTACCGAATACACGAATTTGTTCTGCTTCGAATTTTGGTTGAAGTGTTAAGTATGGTTTGTCCCATGTACCTGTAACTCCTAAACGTTTGAATTCAGCACGTTGGTTGTCCACTTGACGTAATGCGTATTCCGCACATAATTTACGGAATTCAGCGATTGATAATTTCTTACGGTCAACCCCTTCAGCGTTTGCTAAAGCTTGTTCGATTGGAAGTCCGTGTGTATCCCATCCTGGTACGAATGGTGCACGGAATCCGCTCATTGATTTACTACGAACGATAAAGTCCTTCGAAATCTTGTTTAAGGCATGCCCCATGTGAACCGCACCGTTTGCATATGGCGGGCCATCGTGAAGCACGAATGTTGGTTTGCCTTCATTCTTTTTCTGACGTTGTCCATAAACGTCTGCTTCTTCCCATTCTTTTTGGTAATCCAGTTCTTTTGTTGGTAAGTTCCCACGCATTGGGAATTCTGTTTTCCCAATTTGCAATGTTTCCTTCATCTTCATTGAATTTCCTCCTTTGTTTGACTGTTTTTTTCATCTTTTGACCGTTGCGCATAAAAAAAGCCCCTGCCAAGTTGCAGGGGCGAAATCATATCCGCGGTACCACCCAAATTTACAAACAAATATTTTGTTTGCCTTGGTAAATTGTTAACGCCATTTAAGCGACTCTTCTTAATCTATCGTGTATTTCAGAAAAGTTTCTAAGAGATGATTCTTGCTATAAACAGGGACTGCCAATCTTCCACCAATAATTGGCTCTCTACAAAGTATATTTATACAATTTGTTCTCTTCATCGAATAGATAAATTTTACGCTATTTGAAACGATTTTGCAAGATTTAAATTAGTTTATAAATTAAAAGAAGTAATGTTTTATTTAACAAACACCTGAAATAACTTGACAGAACCAAAAGATCCTCGGTATTTCTACCGAGGATCTTTATCGAAGACAATATAAAATTGATATTCTCTAACGCTCATCAGAGCAATTATTTTCTGATTACATGCTAATACACTTTTCAAACAAAGTCAAGAACTTTGTCTAAAAATAATATTTGATTTAGAAAAAACTAACATATTCCAGTCTTGTTTTTTCGGATTCCCCATTTTATTTAAAAGTTTATTATTTAATGTATTGTTTTTATTTTTATATCTTTTATTATTTCTATATAAGATTCCATTAATAACTTTCTTTAACGGCTTTGTAGATTCGAAGAAATTTACAATCTTCAATATATCATATAATGAGAGTACAGATTGAGGCGAACCTGTTTCACTTGGTGTTAATCCAAATCTATTAACAAGAAATGTACTAATCTTAATCTTTTTTGGTGATGTATATCTATAAATCAAATAACCATGCGCACAAGCGTTTCTAATATCCTTAATAAAATCTAACATATTTAAAAAAGCATTTCTATAGAACAAATCTAAATCAAAATCACTCATTACATTTCTTAAATCATCATCTTTTAAATAATGTAGTAAATAAATGATTTGACCAAACGTCATAGTTTCAATTGCAACCCAGAACGGAACGGCCACATGGGGATTGCCATTAAACCTAGTTACTCCAGGTTTTGGTATATATCGATTATCGCTATAAAAAGAAGCATCGATATGATCATTATTATTAATTAATTTTCTTAAATAATGGCTATCAAAGAGTTTAAAATCATCAAAATTTGAAAATATCTTATGATTTTGATATAGCTGAAACGGATAATTCTGAGAATACCGACTCGATTGAGGATCTATGTAATTATCTTTAATAGTATAATCCATCGTATCCTCAATTCTCCTGCAATTATTTTGAGTAAAATGATAAGCAATTGAATTTTTTAATTTTGATTCTATTTTATCAGTAATTTCTAATATGGTCTTAGCTAGTTTCTTATTAAACTCATAAATTGCCAAAAAATCATCTAATGATGCATTTTCATATTTTTTAGGTGAAACACTAGATAAAAACAATCCCTCAATACCATTAAACAGATTAAAATAATTGATTCTTCTTAAAGCATCATCTAAATGTTTTTCATCAAAAGAAAGGCCCCTATTTCGTAATTTATTTTTTAACTCTTCTCGACTCTCACTAATTTTAATCCCCATAAAACACACCACCACTTTTTTGTTTCATCTAAATTATACCATAATCGCAGCACTTAAAAAAATATAATTTTAATTTTTATTTGTTATTAATAGTCACTTTATCAAATAATATTAACCAAATTTTATCTAAAAGAGAAAACCGGCTCACATTGTGAACCGGTTTGAGGGCAGACTACTTTTTCAAATGGTTTGGACCGGTTAGGAGTGTCCAATGCATTCGATATTTTCGTTCATTCCTAGTCTCTTTTACCTTTTTTAGGAACAGCTAGGCCTAATCCACCAAGAGCTGCAAGAATTCCTCCAATGATTCCTGGAGTTACATCTTCTACCCCTGTATTTGGTAATGTTTCTTTTGCTTCACCTGCTGCAGGCGCTGGTGCTGGTTTATTTTCTCCTTGGGCTGCACTTGGAGCTGCTGCTACTTGTGTAGTAGGTGCTGCTGGAGTTGCAGGTGTTGTTGGTGTTGCAGGTGTTGCTGGAGTAGTTGGCGTTACTGGTGTTTCACTAGCAACAACTTTGAATGTAACTGCGTATAAACTGAAGTGTTTAACGTTAAGTGTAACGACTTTGTTTTCTCCGTTAGAGAATTCAACTTTTTCTTTCACTTCTTTTGTATCGCTTGTTACGAAGTATGCACCATCTACTTCTTTATCAACTGGGAATGTTACTTTAGCATCCCCTTCAACACGAACTGCTTTACCATCTTTGTCAACGAAAGTAATTTCATAACCTTGATATTCTTTTCCTTCAAGACCTTTAATTGTTTCGTCCACTTTTTCAACTTTAAGCATCTTGATGTTCTTATCAAGAAGTTTAGTTGGTACTTCAACGACTACTGGAGTATCTCCATTTTCGTCTTCAAATCTCGCAATACCTTTTTCCTTATCAACCGTTACCTTCACACCATCTGTTTCGTATAGAGGTAATTCTACAGCTGGTTGGTCTGGTGTTGGTTTCTCTGGATCTGGAGTTGGTTTCTCTGGATCTGGAGTTGGCTTCTCTGGATCTGGAGTTGGTTTCTCTGGATCTGGAGTTGGTTTCTCTGGGTCTGGAGTTGGTTTCTCTGGATTTGGAGTTGGCTTCTCTGGATCTGGAGTTGGCTTCTCTGGATCTGGAGTTGGTTTCTCTGGATCTGGAGTTGGCTTCTCTGGATCTGGAGTTGGTTTCTCTGGATCTGGAGTTGGTTTCTCTGGATCTGGAGTTGGTTTCTCTGGATCTGGTGTTGGTTTCTCTGGATCTGGAGTTGGCTTCTCTGGATCTGGAGTTGGTTTCTCTGGATCTGGAGTTGGTTTCTCTGGATCTGGAGTTGGATCTGGATCCGGTTGAACTTCAGTTTCCTTAATTTCTTTCAAGCCTTCTACCAATTTACTAATTGCATTTGGTGTTAATAAGTTGCTTTCTGCAAGACCATTCTTGTATGCTTCAACCGCTGCTAAGTATTCTTTAGCATCTTTACGGTCAATCTTACGAACACGTTCTACTTCAGCGTTATATGCTGCTTCGTCTAATGGTTTATCATCTTCTACTGGAAGAACGAAGCGTAATTCTGCTGCTGAAATATGACCATAGTCACCGTATGTTTCATTACCTGTGAAAATAGCTTTCTTCACTTTGATTGGAGCATCGAAGTTAATGACTTTTGTCTTCGCGTTATTTGCCCAACCAGTAAAGTTGAAGTGATGTTCTTGGTCGTTTTCATCAAATACTGTTAGGCTACCGCTCATGACACGTCCGTTTGGTCCTGAAGGACGAGGAACATATTCAAAGCGAGTTGCTTCCATTGGTTTATGGAATCGAACAGTTAATGGTTTACCTAAGCTGTCTACTCCATAAGGTGTATGCCATAGTGAGTTTGTGCTGCCATCAAATGCATACCAAGGATTATCTTGTTCTTCAAATGAAGCTTCAACATCTTGAATATCATCCCAGTCTGGAGCGCTACGTTTCACTTCAAGAGCTTCTTTTGCTGCGTTCACACGTTCTACAAGAGCTTTGGCATCATCTACACTAATGTTTTCGTCTGCTTCTAATAAAGCTGCTACAGCGTCTTTATATGCATTCAACGAATCTTGTTTGTAGTTGCCGTTTACAATTGGAGTGTTCTTATCGAACGCTTCATCCACAAGCATCTTACCTGTTAACTTGATTTCTTCAATTTCAAGATTATCTAACATGAAGTCTTTATAACCTTTGAAGTTAATTTCGTTATTGTTTGAATCTCCTTTAGTATCTGCACCACGCGCATTTGAGTAAATACCGATCCAAGTATTTCCACCTTTTTCACCAGTAACATAGTAGCTTACTTTCTTAGGAGTTGATGAATTTTCCCAAGTGTTTTCTAAGTCGTATTTCGTTAATTTACTACGACGAGTATTTTCGCCATTACCGATTACGAATGAGTATGCTCCATTTGAACCTGCTTCATAATCAAAGGTTACTTTATAAGTCTTGCCTTCTTCGAAGCGGAAGTTTTGTGGAATTGTTTGGTAAACGAGTTTGTCATATCCTGATAAACCGTTTGTCTTCAATGACCAGTTGCCTTCGATTACGTCGTTGACTTTCTTACCGTTCCAGCCACGTTGTGTATACGGTTTGTGTTTTTCAGATAAGTGAGTACGGTTATCTTGTACGCCTTCAACATCCCCTACTACGAATGGGAAGATACCTTGAGGCACTTCTTCAAAGTCTTGTTTGAATTTACCATTTTCTGTGTCGTGTTTTTTGTTGTACATTACAGATTGGTTTTCAAATACACGAATTTCATCGAAGTAAGTTGCTGCTGTATCTGCATCACGTCCAAGTTCTAATGTCACGTTAGAAACATCTTCGCCTGTTGTGAAGTATACATACATGTTTTGGAAGTAACTTGTATTATCCACTGTCGCATTCTTCTTAAGTGTGTTATGCGCATGTGCTTGTACATAGTTCTTCGCAATTGATTTGTTTGTGTAGTTAGAAATTACTTTGTCGCCTACACGGATTGTGATATCTGCACGTGCATCGCTTCGGTTATCCACGCCCACATAAACAGCATATCTTGTATTTGGTTTCAAGTCTGTTAATCGTTGTTTCAATGTCACACGTTCAGTGTTTCCTTGAATACGTAACATTTCGTTAGCTCCTTGAGATTTCACGATTTCAGCATGAGCGCTGTCACCAGTTTTTTCCCAATGATCTAATGTTCCACTGTTGAAACCTTGGTCATAGATATGTAGCCCTTCACTCCATACCATTGTCTTCTTGCCTTGAGCAGCTTTGTAAAGTACATATGGTTGGTTCGCATCGCCAGTAATTTGAATCTTACGGTCTGCGCCGACTGTTAATTCTACAACATCTTTCTTACCTTGGTCTGTTAGACGGTAAAGGTATACTTTATCTCCAGTCCAATCTTCTGGAAGAGTCCATTCAGTTGTTCCACCTTCAGTCGTGTAGAAGTACATCTTTTCTTTGTCACCTGTTAAAGCTTTACCGTTTTCATCCCAGTTCCATGGTACTAAGTAGCTTCCGCCATTTTCGATCACACGGCCGTTTAATGTTGTGACACGTTTGCGGTAGTCTGGGCTGTTAGGGTCGTTTGATTGACGAACAATTTTTACTTCGTCCCCATTGTCATTTGTTAAATCAACTTCCATTTCTGGAGTCCACTTGTAGTTTTGACCATTATCGCTCATTGCGACTGGGTTTCCGTTCACCCATTTAGATACTTTGTAGTGTTGGAAGTACTTCGTCATAATGTTGTTTTCGAAGAGGTTACGAATATATCCTTCGTAGTCGCTTCGACCTTGCCATCCTTCGAAGTCTTTCATGTTATATCCACCTAGTAATGGATAGTTAGCAGCACCACCGTAGCTTGGATAGTCACCCACCCATGAGTCTTTTTGGTGGTTACGGATGAATCGAGTGATATTTGAGTTAATCCCTTTCAATGTATATCCACCGTAAGTTAAGTCAGCAGCCCAGTGTTGGAATGTTGAGTCATATTCCGCACCGAAGCCCCACTCGATAGCCATACGCCAACCTTGAGCGTTTAATTCTTTAGCTAGTACGTGAGTTGGCCAAGCAGTGTTGTCCCCTGATTGTCCGTTACCCCAAACGTCCACATAGATGAAGTCTAAGTCGCCGCCAAGTTTTTCTCTTAATTCTTTCCAACGATCTAAACGTCCATGTGATAAGTCATATTCTGCATCAATGTTGATACCTTGGTCTAACCAGTTCCAACCGTACATATATGTTCCGTCAGAGTTTCTACGTAAAATCGCTTCGCTGAAGTATTTAGATTCAGGATATGTTTCAGAAGCATTGACGTGAATACCGATTTTAGCACCATATTCTTTTGCTCTAGCTAATAATTTCTTGAAGTCTTCAACGCCACCGATTCTCTTACCGATATCTGCATAGTTTAAGTGACCTGAGTCGTGACCTTCACTACCATATCCTTTAAGTAGGATTGATTGTCCTAATCCGTCTGTGTGTAAGTTAATCTTCTTAATACCATCTAATGTCATTAAGAATGGGTTTTGCGCTTGAGATGCGAAGTTCATCGCAATACGATACGCTACTAAATCTGGAACAGATTCTGCTCCTTTTGGATTGTTCATGATATTACGATATGCGATCGCACCATCTTGCCAGTCCACAACATTATCTTTGTTTAAGTCTTTTGTAATGACTACTTTAGAACTTGGTAAGTCTAATGTGTATTCAGGGAATACTAAGTTCTTATAAGCACGTTGGTACCAGTAAGGTGAGCTTTGGATACCAATGTAGTTGACTCCATCAACTCTTTGTAGTGCAGTAGTTATACGTGCAAAGTCATTTCCTTGGTAAGTAAATTGCGAGTTACTCCAAACGGATGCTGCTAATTCATTTGAAGAAACAAATCCATACATGAAGCCATATGCGTAATCATTCATCTTGCCTGTCTTCAAGTCTAAATGATAGTCTCCTGCTCTATGTGTGTTTGTAGACATTTGAGCCCCGTCGAATTTCGCATTTTGTTTATTAGAACCAACAGAAACAAGTGTGTTTCCTGGGAATTCAATTGTTTGGATTAATTTGCGAACATTGTCGATTGGTTTACCCATTTCAACATTGTTTTTGTTCACTACTTTTGTCACATCGAAATGCATTTCGTTGCCGACTAATTGTAATTTCACAGTGATTTCAGCGTTGATGAATTCATCATCGTTTCTCACTGTCATTACATATTCTGCAGTAGTGTCATCAATTTTACGGTATTGAACTTCTGGAGTGACTAACACACCGTTGATTGACATTTTATCTAATTTTTGAACTTGACCTGTTAACGTTTTTCCATCTAATTCATATTCTTTAACACGTGGAAACGCCGTGTCGATGATTGCTTTTAATTGTTCAGATTGTAAAGTTTCGTAATGAACATCTTGATCATTACGACGGAAACCATCATCTACAGCAGGAGTTTCTTCTTCTGGCTTAATGTTTTCTTGGTTATCCGCTTTGATCGATACAGATGTTAATTCTTTATAATATGATCCCGCTTTAAGGTAAACTTTATTAACATCAGCTAAAGCGTTCTTGACAGCTTCTGGAACGACTTCTGTACTAAATAAAGCTTGTCCATTATTTGTAGCGTTTAATTGACCATCTTTCTTGTAAACGATAGATAGATGATTTTCTTCACCAATATTAGGTGCTTCTACACGAGTCTTACTATACCAAGTGTTTACATTTGGTCCTTTATATTGCCAGAACCAACCGCCCTTGTCATACCCAACAAAGATATTGTTGTCATTATCTTTATATTTTAGATATACCCCAAAGCGAGTTTCTGCAGGAGCTGAATTTGCTTTGAACGTTAAGTCAACGCTTACATTTCCTTCCGCATCCGCTTGTAATCCAGCTTTTTCGAATAAAGCTTCGTTTGCTCCATTGTCGTTAGCTGTTGTTGAAGTTAATTTGTTGTAGCGTACTCCGCCTTCTTCAACGACTTCAACATTCCCTTTCACACGGCTTACTGAGTCCCACTCTTTTTTCACTTCGGCTGTTGCTTCACGAGTTTCACCAGTCGCTTCACGAGTTTCACCTGTTGCTGCTTCTGCTGGTTTTTCCTCAGCTGGTTTAGCTTCAGCAGGTTTAGCTTCAGCAGGTTTAGCTTCAGCTGGTTTAGCTTCAGCTGGTTTAGCCTCTTCTTTTTCGGTTGCTGCTTCAGTAGCTTTTTCTTCTACTTTATCAGTTGCCTCCGTGTTTGCAGCTTCACTAGAAACTGCTTCTTTTTCTTCTTTTGGCGCTACTTCAGTTGCGTCAGCACCAGATTCTACTGCTGGTTTCTCTTCAGCAGTGGCTGCCTCACTAGCCGGCGTGTTTTCTACGGCCGTCGCTACTACCTCTGTTGCAGCAGCTTCAGTTGCAGAAACTGGTTGAAGTGTGCCAAAAAAGAAAGCCCCGATGATAACTGAACATGTACCAACAGTGAGCTTTCTAATAGAGAAGCGCTGTCTCTTCTCCATATTTTGACGATTATACATAATACCCCTCCTTAATATTATAAAAACGTTTCCATAATTAATTTTAGCACTTCACAGATAAGTCGACTTAGACTTTTTTGCTCTTTACTAGTACTATTTTGCTATATTTAAAACGCTTTCATAATTTCTTCAAGGAATTAACAAAATTAAATCAAAAAGGCTCCTAGCAACCATTGCTAGGAGTCCTCTTTTCGTTATTTTTGTCCCATATCTTTCACTTTCATAATACGAGTGATACTTGCTCTCTCGTTTTCTTCCAGCTTCATTTCGATAAAGTAAATCGTTTCTTCTAATTGTGGAATCAATCGATATTCAAGGGCGTTTACACGACGTCTTGTTTTCTCAATTTCATCTGCTAGCAGTTGACAAGTTTTTTCAATCTCCGTCAATTCTAGCAATTCATTTAATACATTTGAGATTTGTTCTACAGAATCATCAATCTCACTGTTGGAGTTTAAGTAACCATATTTAAAGTCACTTTCCTCTGTTTCATCCTTCACAGTGAAATGCATTTCTGGAACGTAAACACTCATAATGTTCTTTTCTTGAAGATCCAAGGATACGCTTTGTGGTGGAATCGCCACAAGCTCTTCGATAAACGCTTCTTCCAACGTTGCTTTAGCCAGAACGAAGCTCTTCATCCCTGCCACAAGACGACCTTCAACCGCCTCACGCAACGCATTGTTTTTACGAATTAATTCGATGAACTGACGCATTAACTCATCTTGTTTATCCTTTAGGAGTTTATGCCCCCTTTTTGACACGACAAGACGATGCTTTAATTTCGTCAACTCCATACGGGTTGGTTTGACATTCAATCGTGTCAAATGAATCACTCCCCTTCCGGAAGGTATTCATCTAATAACTCATCCTTAATACGTTTCAATTCCGTACGCGGTAAGATGGATAGTAATTCCCATCCTAAATCAAGTGTTTCTTGAATTGAACGGTTCTTGTAGAAGCCTTGTCCCACATATTCACGTTCGAAACGTTCAGTGAATTCTACATATTTCTTATCTGTTTTTGATAATGCAGATTCCCCTAATACAACTGCAAGTTCTTTGGCTTGTTTACCAGTTGCATAAGCCGCGAATAATTGGTTCATCGTTGGCGCGTGGTCCTTACGAGTCTTTCCTTCACCTGAACCTTTATCTTTTAGACGAGATAATGAAGGCAATACGTTAATTGGAGGTTGAATCCCTTGTTTATCAAGAGCACGGTCCAAAATAATCTGTCCTTCTGTAATATATCCTGTTAAGTCAGGGATTGGGTGAGTAATATCATCTTCAGGCATTGAAAGGATTGGAATTTGAGTTACAGATCCTGGTTTCCCAACGATACGTCCTGCACGTTCGTAGATTGTAGAAAGGTTTGTATATAAGTAACCTGGATATCCACGACGTCCTGGAACTTCACGACGAGCCGCTGAAATTTCACGAAGCGCTTCACAGTAGTTTGTCATGTCTGTCATGATAACAAGTACGTGCATTCCTTTTTCAAACGCTAAGTACTCAGCTGTTGTTAATGCGATTTTTGGAGTCGCAATACGTTCGATGGCTGGGTCGCTCGCTAAGTTAAGGAACATTACTGAACGGTCAATCGCTCCTGTTTTACGGAAGTCTTCCATGAAGTATTCCGCTTCGTCGAAGGTAATCCCCATTGCAGCAAATACTACCGCGAATTTTTCATCGCTATTTAATACAGTCGCTTGACGCGCGATTTGGGCCGCTAACTCTTTGTGAGGAAGCCCTGAACCAGAGAATACTGGTAATTTTTGTCCACGAACAAGTGTGTTCAAGTGGTCAATGGCAGAAATCCCTGTTTGTATAAATTCATCCGGATAGTCACGAGAAACTGGGTTAATCGCTTGTCCGTTTACGTCTAAAGTCGCTTCTGGAAGGATTTCAGGACCATTATCCATCACGTTCCCCATTCCATCAAAAATACGACCAATCATGTCTTCAGATACGTTTAATGATAATGGTTTACCACGGAAACGTACTTTTGTATCACGAATGTTAATGCCGCTTGGTCCTTCAAAAATCTGAACCATCGCTTTATCTTCGTTTACTTCTAGTACTTGTCCATGACGTAATTCACCATTTTGTAATTGGATTTCAACCAACTCATCATATTTAACGCCTTCGACTTGTTCAACCATCATTAAAGGGCCAACAACTTCACTAATCGTACGATACTCTTTAAGCATGTGTCATCCCTCCACGTTGAATTGTTTTTTCGATATCTGCTTTGATTTGAGCTTTAATTTCTTCAAAGCGTGCAATCTCAGCTTCTGGAATATATTTAGAACGAGCAATACGGTCACGTACTTCTTCTGTTCCATCCATAATTTCCGCATAGTAAGAACCAAGTTTCATCGCATTACGCGCTTCTTTTTCGAACGTTAAGATGAGCTCTAACATACGATATTGTTTTTCACGTGATGTAAATGTATCGACATCGTCAAACGCGTTTTGTTGTAAGAAGTCTTCACGAAGAGATTTCGCGATTGTCATTGTTAAACGGTCACGTTCAGATAATGATTCAAGACCAACTAAACGAACGATTTCTTCTAAGCTTGCTTCTTCTTGTAATGTGTTCATTGCATGTTGAACAAATTCAGACCAGTTCGAATGCACATTCTCATCCATGTATTTACCCACTTCTGGGTCATACAATGAGTAAGACGTTAACCAGTTCATAGATGGGAAGTGACGTTTTTGCGCCAATGTTGCATCTAATCCCCAGAATACTTTGGCTACACGTAATGTATTTTGTGTTACTGGTTCGGATGTATCTCCCCCTGGAGGTGATACGGCACCGATGGCTGTAATAGTCCCTTCACGACCTTCGCTTCCTAATGTTTCAACACGTCCTGCACGTTCGTAGTATTCTGCGATACGGCTTCCTAAGTAAGCTGGGTAACCTTCGTCCCCTGGCATTTCTTCTAGACGTCCAGACATTTCACGAAGCGCTTCTGCCCAACGTGATGTTGAGTCTGCCATGATGGCTACGTTATATCCCATATCACGGAAGTATTCCGCAATCGTGATTCCTGTATAAATAGACGCTTCACGAGCCGCTACTGGCATGTTAGAAGTGTTTGCGATTAAGATCGTACGTTCCATGATGGATTCGCCAGTTGCTGGGTCAATCAATTCAGGAAATTCGTTCAATACGTCTGTCATTTCGTTTCCACGTTCACCACAACCTACGTACACTACGATATCCACGTCAGCCCATTTCGCAATTTGGTGTTGCACCACTGTTTTACCAGCTCCGAATGGTCCTGGTACAGCTGCTGCTCCCCCTTTTGTTACTGGGAAGAAAGTATCGATAACACGTTGCCCTGTTAACATTGGAACTTCAGTGTTTTTCTTTACTTTATATGGACGCCCACGACGTACTGGCCAACGTTGAATTAAGTTGAAATCACGTACGCCTGATTCTGTTTCAACTTGGTACACTGTATCTTCAATTTTGAAGTTCCCAGCTTCCACTTTTACTAATTTACCTTTAACACCGTAAGGCACCATGATTTTATGTTGTACAACTTTTGTTTCTTGTACATAACCAATAATGTCTCCGGCTTCGACTTCTTGACCAACTGATGCAGTAGGAATGAATTCCCACTCTTTTTCACGGTCAAGTGCATCCACGTTTGTTCCGCGGACTAAGAAGTCACTTTGTGATACTTCTTTAAATTTATTGAGGGGACGTTGAATCCCATCAAACATTTGAGATACAATCCCTGGCGCCAATTCAACAGATAATGCTTCCCCTGTTGTTTCGACGGGTTCTCCTGGTCCAATTCCTGAAGTTTCTTCATATACTTGAATGGATGCAATATCTTTACGCATTTCGATGATTTCACCGATAAGGCCTAGATGACCTACACGACAAATATCTTGAATATTCGCATCTTCCATTCCTTCAGCAGTCACAAGAGGACCTGATACTTTTACGATTCTTCCGATCTTCACTGAGGTACCTCCCTTAGTTTCGTGTATTGGTTGGTTATAAGATGTTTTGTCCAACCGCTTTTTCAACATTTTCTTGAATTCTTGATTTTCCAATTCCTAAAGACCCTTTATGGTTCGGAATGAGAATGATGGCTGGTGAAATTTCCGCATCATAACGACGAATCGTTTCCGGAATCTGACTAGCAATTGCTTCCGTTACATAAATGATGCCGACTTCCTCTTCACTAAGTTCATCAATCATCTTGCGTGCCGTTTGCGCTTCGTGGCAAGGGAACACGTTAAATCCTAAAATTTTAAAAGGAAGGATGGAATCTTTGTCGCCAACTACGGCAATTTTATGAGACATAAACTGGTCGCATCCTTTCTCTTAATTGTTCTTCTGTAAACTCATTGTCCACACCGACCAGTAATAGACGGAGGTTTTTAACTTCCATCTCAAGCGCATGAATATACGCTAGACTTGGCAATGGTCCAAATGGTTCAAAAGTCGCTTCTTCTAGAATCTGATGAATCAATTCTTCTTTTAATAATTCCAATGCAAAGACTGGATGTTCTTCCTGTTCTAAAATCGCAACAAACTTATCATAGTATGGAACATGACGATAAAGGTCAACAAGAGCCTCTGTGCCCTTTTCAAGCACTTCGTCGATTAATAAAGTCTTATCTACAGTACCTTCGCTAGACAACACACCAATTAAGAATGAGCGTGATTGTTTTTGCTTAGTGGCACGAATTAAAGTCGTGATATTTTCCATATCAATCATAATGTTCACGATTTGATGGATGACCTCTTGATTCATTATACGGTCGATGAGTCGAAGATGTTTGAAATAGTAGCGATCCATAAATACATCGGCTGCTTCTAGGCGACCAAAGTTTTCAAAATCGGCATACGCTTCACGAACCCCTTCAATCATGATATCTGGTACATCAAGTGAATCTTGAGTTTCGACTAATTGATTTAATGTATCGAAAGAATAACGTCCTAACGGTATACATAAATGTTTTAAGTCTTTTCCAGAGAACTTCGATTTTAGAAGAACTTTTAAATTATGGTAAGTGTAACGAATCGAGAATACATCAAGGAGTGATGCATCCGGAATGAGTTCTAATACCTCATCATAGTTGCGCTTCAAATGGGCATCTAGGACTGGGTCGAACTGTCTTGATTCGAGAACTTCTTGTACATCTACCTCATAACTTGTCTTTTGCAAGGCTTCTAATGCTTGTTGTAAGGATTTAGATACGAGAATCCCATTCAATTGTTCCTTGGACAGTAATTGCTGTTCAAGAATACGAACGGTCGTATTCACTCCTGAATAGGCTAAATCATTCATTCCATCCCTCCTTACCCAATGAATGCTTTTCTAGCTAAGATAGGTGAATATTCTTCTTTTAAATCTTCAATTAATGCTTCGAATAAATAGTTATATTCGATACCTTCTTGTTTCAACACAAATCCTGCTTTCTTTGGAAGTGTTGCTTCGTCGATGTGGACAAAGGCAAATTGCGAAGTTAATGCATGTTTGTCTTCATCGCTCAAACGAGAAACAGTTTCCTCTCCAAAAGTAAGTGTTGTTTGTTGTTGTTTTGGTAATTTGCGAATAGCTGACTCGATAAAGAGACGTAATGTTTCCCCGCTCCAGGTAGACATTACTTGTAGAACGTCCTCAAATACACTTTCAAGAAGTTCACGTTTGACGCGCAAGACTTCTTTTTTACTTGCGTTCAAAATAGTCTGTTGCTCTTTTTCGTATTGTGATTTTGCTTCTTGTTTTAATGCAGTTTTCTTCGCCATTTCTTGTTGCGAATATTGTGCATTCATTTGATTGATGCGTTCTTCTTGTTCTTTAGTAGCAACCTCAATTCGCTGCTTTGATTCTTTTTCTAAATCCGCTAGAATAAGTTGTTTTAGTTGCTCTAAATCTTTCAAGAATACCCCTCCTCTTAACCTTTGTTAATGATAATTAAGATAGAAGCAAGTAATCCTAAGATTGCGTAAGTTTCAACCATTGCGGCAAAGATAATCCCTTTAGTAGATTCTTCAGGTTTTTTCGCTAAGATTTGTACACCTGCTGCTGCTACTTTACCTTGGGCAATCCCTGAGAATAAACCAGTGAATGCGATTGGTAAAGCTGCCATGAATAAGTATAAACCAGCTGCTAAAGTCATTGAAGCTGACATGTTAATCATGATGAAGAAGGCAACGATGAATCCGTAGATCCCTTGTGTACCAGGTAATAGTTGTAAGATTAATGCTTGAACGAATTTTTCAGGTTGTTCTTTAATTAAGGCAGCTGCTGCTTCACCGGCAATCCCTACCCCTTTTGATGATCCAATCCCTGAGAAGATAATGGCAATTGCCATCCCTAGAGCAGCAAAGATTTGCCCTCCACCATTTTCAGCGAAAAATGTTAACCAGTTTGTCATAATTATATTTCCTCCATTTATTCTGATTTCTGTTGTTTAATATCAACGTATTTTTCATATGTTTTGAACGGTTTTAATGCGTGTCCGCCGCCGTCGTAGAATTTACCAAAGAATTCAACGAACTGTAGACGTAAGCCGTGAACGTAAGCTCCAAGGAATGAAAGGAAAATATTCAACCCTTGTAAGGCTACGATTAAGAAGATACCTGCTGTGAAACGTGCAACTGGTGGAAGGAATCCTACCAACATATTGAACGCACTCGCGATACTTCCCCCTGATACTGCTAGAGCCATTAAACGTGTGTAACTCACGACGTCTGCTACGTATCCACTAATTCCGTACAAGTTATATAGACCGCTCGCCAAACCGCCCCACTTGTTCTCACTTGATAAGACAGTTACGACTACAATCGCAACGGCTGCAATAATCGCAATCGATGAACCGATTGTCGCAATCCAAGAAATATTGAGTACCATTGAGCCTAAGACATAAAGAATGATTCCCGTAATAATCGCTAACCATCCTAGATGACTCGTATAGGCATCAACATAAGCTTTTTTCTTTAGATTTGAGTAAGCCCCAAGTGATAAGCCGACCATAATTTGAATAACCCCGAAGATAATCGATAAGATCATAATCGTAATGAGGTCTTTTGAAAGTGATAGTGGCTGGAATGGTAAATCCGCACCGAATGCTGATCCAAAAATAATCCCCCAGATCATTACTGGGTAGCTTAGTAAGTGGAAGAACTTCAAGTTGCGGTTCATTCCTTTATCAAAATGGAAGAACTTCAACATGATGAATGTTCCCAACCAGAGAAGCGCTCCGTAGCCTAAGTCCGCTGCCATCATCCCGAAGAAGACGAGATAGAATGGTGCTGTATAAGGCGTTGGGTCTAATTCTCCGTATTTTGGTAATCCATACATTTCTGTTAGATTTTCGAATGGTTGTAAGAAGGCATTGTTTTCTAAAACAGTTGGCACTTCTTCGTATTCTTCTTCAGCAATCTCTAGTGGTAAGAAGACATGTTCGCCTTCTCCTAACTTCTCTTTGAGTTGAACTTCAACGTCTTCGACTGCTTTTGTAGTTAACCACCCTTGAAGCACGAATACATGTTGACCATTCACCAATCCATTTTTGGCTTGTTCTTTTTGTAATTCGTTATAGGTCACTTCCGCAGAAAGCTGTAACTTGCGAAGAAGGTCTTTTTCTTCTTGTAAGTCGTCTAACACTTTCTTCTTAGCATCCACAACTGCTTGTTGCGCTCTTAGATTTTTTTCCAACTCAACAGAAGGAGCTTCTTCAAACGCGTACCATACAATACTGAAGTGTGCTTTCGCTAACTCTTCTTTGGCAGCTTGTTGTGCTTTTCGTGGATATGTCACCAATACTCCGATTTCTTCACGTGTGTGATACACTTCGTGAACGGAAATCAATTCGCTCTCTTTTAATCCGTCCAAGTACGCATTATCCGTCGCTTGAGGAATCGTCCCCATTTTCGTTTTCGTATATGGATGTTTAAAGATATCTTTCGGATAGAAATCAAGGGCGCTCCACTTACGAAGCAAGGCCTCTTTCTCACGAAGCTCTTTTAATTCGTCATCCTTTTTACGAAGCGTGTTACGAATACTTTCAACATGTTCCACTAACCCATCAGTGTCCCAGTTTTGTACTTCTTTTTGTAATTCAGAAAGTGCAAATTGCTCTCTTGGCGTTTTTAACTTTTGAATTAATGACGGTTGCTTTTGATTTTTTTCGACAAAAGTAATAGCCGCATGAATCCCTTCAAATTTCTGTTGAAGAGCGTTAATCCCATCTGCATCGGCTTCTTGTAAAGCGATGGAATTTTCGGTAAATAGTTCTTTCGCCTGTTCTAGCGAGGTTACTTCTAAAGATTGTAATTCTTGAATAGCATCCAATAGGTCATTTTGTTTGTCCGTTGGGGCAATCAACATCACCTTATTCATTTTAGCTATTGCCATATCTCTTCAACACCTCCTTCACAGTATCCTGAACTAAATCCTGTTTCAGATGATTGAAACGTTCTTTCAGCGCAGCAATTTCTGCTAATTCGTCTTCTTTCACTTTCGCTTCGAACTCTGCTTTCTTTTGTTGATTTTTTTCTTTCAACTCAGCTTTGTAGACTTCTAACGAATGTTCCATATTCGATTTAGCTTCGTTCACTCGTTGATCTGTCGCAGCATTCGTTTGGGATAATTGTTCATCGAACTTTTCCTTCAACGCTTTTGCTTCAGACTCAATGGCCAAAACAGAATTTAGAATCTCTTGACTCATGTGACACCTCCAATCCATTCGCTTTCACGAATAGTAAAATGCTTTTCTTTACTATTATAAACTTTATTTTGCTTTCATTCAAACGTTAATTTCCCATAATTTCGGGCAAACTCAAACTTTATAAATAGGAAGAAACACAACTTTTTTAGAAAAATTTTTTCTTTTCTATTGCTTTTTAGAACATTTGTTCGTATAATAAATATGCAAACAAACGTTCGGGGGTATCGAAAATGGAACAACGCAAATCAACATTTACATCATTTATCAAACCATTAATCAATAAACTACAAGTCTCTCAAGAGGAATATGAAGAAAGAGATGTGTTCTTTAAACCAACTGTTATGCCACTGATTGACGTGGTTGAACAAATTCACCACAGTTTCTACTTCAAGAAATCAATCGTACTCCACTTCGAGAAATACGATAACGCTGGGAATTTAATTACATTCACGAAGAACGGTACAATCAAGAGCCCTATTCAAATGAATAATCACTTTGTGTTCTTAGAACAAGGATCAAACATCACTCACATCTTGAATGTGGAACAAATCGTCGCTTGCATGGAATTAGATTAATCCGCAATTACCAAATATGGTAATTACCATATTTGGTAATGTTTTTTTAACTATCAAATTGAGCTAAGGCTAAAAAGTCCAAATATGGACATGTCCATATTTGGACTTTTTCGATTAAGGCAATATAAAAAATGCACTCACAAATGCTATTGTGAGTGCATTTTTCAATCTAATTAACAACTATAAGATTGGTGCAAACAATCTTGCGAATTTCTGTTTAAATCTCTTCCAGCGATCTTGTTTTTCGAAGTATTTTTCATTTGCGATGGTACAGTTTTTCAAGTCATTGACGAATTCCTCTTCGACTTTTTTAGCGAACTGTTCGTTATAAACAAAGGCGTTCACTTCGAAGTTTAAGCGGAAACTTCTCATATCGAAATTCGAAGTCCCAACGGTTGCCATTTCACCATCGACGACCATTATCTTGGCATGAAGGAATCCTTTTTGATACACGTAAATCTTCACGCCTGATTTCAATAATTGGCTTGAATAGTAT
Source organism: Granulicatella sp. 20925_1_45 (assembly GCF_041433555.1). Taxonomy (NCBI): domain Bacteria; kingdom Bacillati; phylum Bacillota; class Bacilli; order Lactobacillales; family Carnobacteriaceae; genus Granulicatella; species Granulicatella sp. 20925_1_45. The sequence continues at coordinate 37,475 of NZ_JAPWBR010000002.1, forward strand.
TCTGTCGCACGGTAGACGACTGGATGGTCCGGCTTACATGGAATCATGATGCGCACGTCCACTCCAGACATCGCGGCAATTGACAGCGCCTCTTGAATACTCTCATCCGGGATAAAGTATGGAGTTTGAATCCACACTGATTTCTTCGCCATTAAAATCATCTTCACAAGGCCAAACTTGATTTTCTGAACATCGCTATCTGGACCAGTTGAGACGATTTGCATCGTATTTTCTCCCTTGGTTTCAGTTAACGGAAAATACTCAGGAATAAATTCACGTCTTTTTTCCTCTTTAACCGCGGCATTCCAATCGACTAAGAATCGCGATTGCAATGAATAGACCGCATCTCCGGCAATACGAATATGCGTATCACGCCAAGCGCCAAGCGGGCCTTTGCCTAAATATTCATCGCCAACATTAAAACCGCCAACATAACCGATTTTACCGTCAATGACCGCAATCTTACGGTGGTTACGGTAGTTAATACGCCAGTTGATAAACCCAAGTGTGTACCCGAAGAATGCAACAGACTGACCGCCTGCTTCATGCAGCTTATTCCAGAAAGAATTGCGTGTCATACGTGACCCTAGGGCATCATAAATGACAAGCACTTCGACCCCTTGTTGGGCTTTATCGATCAAGAGTTGCATGATTTCTTCGCCAATTTCATCTTGGTTGAAGATGTAATAAAGTAAGTGAATATGATGTTTGGCGTTTTTAATATCTTCTTTTAGACGGTCAAACTTCTCTTGTCCGTCCACAAAAATCTCTACATCATTATTCTCGGTAATAATCGCATCATCGGCTTCCAGGAAGAAGGATGCTAATTCTTCTTGGTACGGGTTCTTAAAGCGAAATTTCGCAGGACCGATTTTCTCCTTCGTATAGGCCAAGTCTCGTTGCTGCTGCTCGACTAATTCTTGCAGGCCGACTGTTTCTTGGGCGCGCAAATTAAAGATGCGTTTTTTACGAATACGTCTACCAAAGAAGAAGTAGATGATAAATCCGATGACCGGTAACATCACAAGGACAATCAACCATCCCCATGTCGCAGCAATTTCACGAGGCTCACGAAACACCGTGATAATTGCGGCAATGGTATTGAGTAAAATGATGATATAAAGAATCGAACTAATAAATGCCATTGGCTCTCCTCTCAAAATTGAAAGAAAAAAGACCGCGACGAATCAGGGTCTTTCTCTTTTTTACTATTAATCGTTTAATAAATGTGATTGTTCGCGACGTGATAAGAAACGTGTTCCTTTTGGAATATATAGCGAACGTTTCACGTAAATTGGTGTTACTAAAAGTACAAGTGTCACTACTAATGTCACTACAAAGTTCATGCCAAAGCCGAAGAAACCTTGTGCTAAGGCTACTTTATCAGCTGAGAATAGAGACGGTGCACCGATGGCAGTACCAATCGCATGGAACCCATAGCTCACAAAAGTTGCGATAAAGCTTGCTGTCACAACGTTTAATGTTGTTGATGATGTACGCGCATTGAAGGCTGTACGAACGGTGTTACGTGCAAAGAATCCTGCAACACCTACGAATCCGTATGCCATTACAGAATCGTGGAAAGGAACCATAAAGTATCCTGCTCCACTTGGATGAAGAAACATATGGATGACACCGAACAACACGCTCGCAATGCATCCCCACACTAAACCGCGACGTAATGCCACGAAGATTAATGGGATAATCGCAAGGTCTACGACAAATGGAAGTGCCTCTTGTGGGATAAACGATAATATCGCACTTACCACAACGGCTCCAAGTACTTCAAGTAAGATTTTAACTGCTTTTGAATTCATTCTAATCTCCTTAAATTCAATTATTTCTTATAGTTAGAAGCTTCCATAATCATCGGTAAGATGACTGGGCGACGTTTTGTTTTATCGAATAAGTAACGACTTAACGCATCTCTGACTTCTTGTTTTAGGCGTGGCCATTCGAAATCATCACTTGCTAAGTTTTCTTCGACAACATCTGTCACAATCTTTTGTGCTTCTGTTAAGAGTTCTTCACTCGTCTTCATATATACGAATCCGCGTGAAATAATTTGTGGTCCGCTAAGGATTTTTCCTAGACGTCTTGAAATCGTCACAACTGCAACGAACACCCCGTCCTCAGAAAGAATCTTACGGTCTTTTAGAACGATATTTCCGATATCTCCAACACCGATTCCGTCTACTAAGACATTTCCTGCTGGAACTTGTCCTGTAACGCTCATGCGGCCGTTTTCGATTTCCACGACATCCCCTTTACCAGGAATGAAGATGTTTTTATATGGAATGCCTAATTCATTGGCAAGTTCTGCATGCGCTAAAAGGCTGCGATACTCCCCTTGAACTGGGATGAAGAATGTTGGTTGAAGTAAGTTCATCATCAACTTCAAGTCGTTTGGAGTTGCGTGACCACTTGATTTCTTGCTGTTAGCCATTTCGAACACTTCCGCATCCGCACGGTAGATTAAGTCTTTCGTACGAGCGATTTGTGTTTCCATTGCTACAGATGGAGTTGTTGCGATATACACTAAGTCGCCTTCGTGTAAGTTCACTTGACGGTGACGTCCAAGCGCCATTTTTTGCAAGGCTTTAATTGGCTCTCCGGCATTTCCAGTTTCAAGGATGACTAATTCATCATCGGCTAATTTCTTCATTTGATTGAAGTTTACGATTAACTCTTTATCTGGAACCGTTAATTTATTTAAGCTTAATGCGATATTGACGATTTCTTCAAGCTCAGATCCTGTTAGGAAAATCTTGCGGCCTGACTCGTAAGCAGCATTAATGACTTGTTGAATACGTAAAATATTACTTGCAACGCAGGCAACGATAATACGGCCTTCTGCATTCATAAATGTCTCTAACATCGTTTCGGCTACTTTACGGTCGCTGACGTTTTCGACTGTGCTTTCTGCGTCACTTGAATCGCTAAGAAGCGCTAATACATAATCTTCACCGACATCGGCGATACGTCCAAAGTTTGTTTGATATTCCACTGCAGCACTTTGATCGAACTTGAAGTCCCCAGTGTACACAATATTTCCTTCGCTAGTTTTAATCACAATCGCTAATGAATCTGGAATTGTGTGTGTAGTTTTAAAGAACTTCACAGTTGCTGTTGGAAAATCAATCTCTGTATTTTCTGTCACTTCATGATAGTCGTCAAATCCTTTAACAACGTTTGAAGACTCTACATAGTATTTTGCAAGAGCAATCGTTAATTTTGAACCGAATACCGGCGCGTCGATATTTTGTAAGAAATAAGGCAAGGCTCCTACTGCATCGGCATGTCCGTGCGTTAAGAAGACCCCTGCAATACGGTCTCTATTTTCTTCTAAGTATGTGAAATCAGGAATGACTACATCAATCCCTAATAGTTCATCTTCTGGATAGACAAGACCGCAATCTAAGACGAAGATCTCTTCTTCCACTTCAACGGCATATAAGCTCTTACCGTTTTCTCTCACACCACCAAGTGCGATGATTTTAATTGAACTCATGGTTTACCTCTCATTTTCTATTATTTAAATTGATTCCTCTGGGCAGATTTCTCCACCCTATATACTCTATAAGAATATCATATTTGTCCCTTTTTTGCGAATATCAAAGAATCTAAGAAGTGCTCTATTGTTGTACTTTTGAAGAAAGAAAAAAGCCCCTGCAAAATGCAGAGGCTAGAATTGAAAGATTATTCTTTATCTTCTTTTGGTAATAATGCTTTACGTGATAAGTTGATACGTCCTTGCCCGTCGATTTCGATGACTTTAACAGTCACTTTGTCGCCTAAAGCAAGTACATCTTCTACTTTACCAACGCGTTCGTGTGCTAATTCAGAAATGTGAACTAATCCATCTTTTCCTTTAGCGATTTCTACGAATGCACCGAATTTTTCGATACGACGTACAGTTCCTTCGTACACTTGACCTACTTCGATTTCACGTGTTAAATCTTCGATGATTTCTTTAGCACGTTGGATCATAGCAGCATCTGTAGAAGCGATAGATACGTGACCTTCTTGGTCGATATCGATTTTAACACCTGTTTCGTCGATGATAGAGTTGATTGTTTCCCCACCGCGTCCGATAACCACTTTAATCTTATCAGGGTGGATAGAAATCATTTCAATCTTAGGTGCATATGGGCTTAACTCTTTACGAGGTTCAGCAATTGTTGATGTTAATTCTTCAAGAATTTCAAAACGTGCTTTCTTCGCTTGTGTTAGGGCTTCACGTAAGATTTGTTCTGTAATTCCTTGAATCTTAATATCCATTTGAAGAGCTGTAATTCCGTCTTTCGTTCCGGCTACTTTAAAGTCCATGTCTCCTAAGTGGTCTTCTAACCCTTGGATATCTGTTAAGACTGTGTAGTTTGTACCATCTGAAATAAGACCCATTGCGATACCTGCTACTGGCGCTTTAATTGGCACACCGGCAGCCATCAATGCTAATGTTCCCGCACAAATACTTGCTTGAGAAGAAGAACCGTTTGATTCTAATACTTCTGATACAAGACGGATTGTGTAAGGGAAGTCTTCTGGACTTGGAATCACTTGTTTCAATGCACGTTCCCCTAGCGCACCGTGACCAATTTCACGACGACCTGGGCTACCAGCACGACCAACTGAACCTACAGAGAATTGTGGGAAGTTGTAGTGGTGAATGAATCGTTTCCCTTCTTCGATTCCTAAACCATCAATCACTTGGTATTCTCCAAGAGGTGCAAGTGTTGCTGAAGTTAATGCTTGAGTTTGTCCACGAGTGAATAAACCTGAACCATGAACACGAGGTAATAAGTCGATTTCTGAAGATAATGGACGGATTTCGTCAATCTTACGACCATCAGGACGTACTTTTTCTTCAGTGATTAAACGACGTACTTCGTCTTTTTCTAAGTTATCAACTAATTGAGAAACTTGTTTTAGAAGTCCTGCTTTTTCGTCATTTTCTTCTAATACCGCTTCGAAGTGCTCGATAGCTGTTTCTTTTACTTTTTCGATGTTTGCTTCACGCGCTAATTTTTCTTCTGTTTGAATAGCGTGAACCATCGCTTCGCTGAATAAATCTTTTACTTGTGCTTCGATAGCTGGGTCGAATGAAAGTAAAGTTACTTCCATTTTTTCTTTACCAACTTCGCGAACGATTTCTTCTTGGAAAGCCACTAATTTTTTAATTTCTTCGTGACCGAATAATAATGCACCAAGCATATCTTCTTCGTTCACTTCTTTAGCTGAACTTTCTACCATGTTGATGGCAGTTGCAGTACCAGCTACAGATAATTCGATATCTGAGTTTTCTTTTTGTTCTGTAGTTGGGTTAATTACGTATTCACCGTTTACACGACCTACGTCTACCCCAGCGATTGGTCCATCAAATGGAATATCTGAAATACATAATGCTAATGAAGAACCAAACATTGCTGCCATTTCTGGTGGGCAGTTAGGATCTACTGACATTACAGTATTTGTGATTTGTACTTCGTTACGGAACCCTTCCGCAAACATTGGACGGATTGGACGGTCGATTAAACGCGCTGTAAGAGTAGCATGTTCACTTGGACGGCCTTCACGTTTGATGAAGCCTCCAGGGATTTTACCTGCTGCATACATTTTTTCTTCGTAGTTCACTGTTAACGGGAAGAAATCTGTATCTTTTGCTTGTTTTGTACCAACAGCCGCTGTTAACACAACAGTATCACCGTAACGTACTAATACAGCACCATTGGCTTGTTTTGCTAATTGGCCGATTTCAACTGTTAATTGACGTCCGCCCCAGTTGTAGCTAAAAACTTTCTTTTCTGACATAACTAATCTCCTTTTCTCTTATTTGCGTATCTTCCAGACCTACTTTTAGAAATAAAAACGTTCGACGGGTTCAACCGCTTTTATTTCTAAAGTAAGATGACTCTAGAAGATACAAAGTTTGTCATACAGAGTCATTTTATCATATCTGCCCATTAAGTACTATTCTTTTGCGAAAAAATAAGACGTGTGGAAGAACTCCACACGTCAATCTATGTTTCATTTTATAAAGTCACAACATTTCCTTGTTCGAAAATAGTGAACTCTTTTGTTTCAAGGTTTGCTTCTAAGCGTGCTTCTGTAGTACCTGAAGCGTCCTTACGTGTAATTACGATTGTGTTCTCAGTTGGCGTTTCTACTTCAAAAGAACCTTCTAAATCAAACGCTTTTGATGTGTTTCTGAAGCGTAATAAGTTGATTAGTTTTTTCACGACTGGACGCTCTACTTCACGGTCGATTTCTTCTAATGTGTAGTAGTGACGGTTGATGTTACGACCTTCTTTTGAAGATTCTAATAACTCGATGTCATTTTCCCCAGCAAGTAATCCAACATAATACACTTGCGGAATACCAGGTGCAAAGCATTGTAATACACGTGATAATAAGTAACTTGCATCATCATTTCCTAAGGCACTGTAGTAAGTACTGTTGATTTGATAGATATCTAAGTTATTGTATTTTTCACTTGAGTAGATACGTTTTACGTTGGCACCTACTTCATATAATTTGTTTGAAGTGTAATCTAACTCTTCATCAGTTAATAAGTCTCTAGCATCCACGACACCGATTCCGTCATGCGTATCAAGTGTTGTAAATTGCTTCATTGGACTCATTGAAAGCCAGTTTGCTAAACGATTTGATTTCCCTGAGTATAGTGAATATAAGACTACCATTGGCAATGCAAAGTCATAAACGAAGTAATCATGATCAGCAATCTTCATTTGAATTGAATAATGCTCATGAATTTCAGGAAGCAATTCTACTTGGTATTTCGCTGCCACGTCACGTACTTCATTTAATAAATCCCAAATATCTGGTTCTACGAAGAAGTCGTTTGTATCGAGTTTTTTAATCGCATAAGCAAATGCGTCTAAACGAATTAATGAGCAACCATGGCTTGCCATGTCTTTAATCGTTTCACGAATAAACTCTTTCACGATTTCTTTACGAACATCAAGGTCGATTTGCTCTTCCCCGAATGTGTTCCATACTTCTTCTGTTGTTCCATCGGCAAAGTGAACCGTTTGGAATGGTGCTTTATCTTTACGTTTATAAATTAAGTCAATATCCGCTTGGTTTGGACGTCCTTCTGGGAAAAACTCATGAATACGAATAAACATATCTTTGTAAGGTGAGTTCTCGTGATTTTCTTTAAAATCTTGGAAGAACTTAGACTCACGAGAAATATGGTTAATCATGAAGTCAAACATTAAATAATATTGTTCCCCTAGAGCATCCACATCTTCCCAAGTTCCAAGTGATGGGTCTACGCGTGTGTAGTCACTTGGAGCAAATCCTCTATCCCCTGTTGATGGGAAAAATGGTAATAAATGGACCCCACCAATGGCACCCTGGAAATATTTATCCAAAACGCCTTTTAAGTCCTTCATATTGCTTCCCATGCTGTCTGAGTAAGTGATCAGCATTGCTTCGTTTTTAATTTGCATGGAATTCACCGTGTCCCTTCATTCAATCGATTTATTTTAATTTCCAAATGTCACGGTTGTAGTCTTCGATTGTACGGTCACTTGAGAAGAAGCCAGCCATTGCGATGTTTGTCACCACTTTAGCATTCCATTCGTCTCTGTTCTCGAAATCGCGATACATACGTTCTTTTGTTTCAATGTAATCTTCTAAGTCTAATAATGTCATGAACCAGTCTTTTGTTGTTAATTCTTGGTATAGACGTTCTAGACGTTCTTGGTTTCCAACTTCTAGTAAAGCGTCACTCTTCACGAATTCCACTAATGGACGGATTGCATCTCTCTTCGCAAATTCACTAGCGTTGTAATCGCCTTTTTCATAGTGCGCAATGACTTCATCACTCTTTTCACCGAAGATATAGATGTTGTCGTCACCCACAAGTTCGTGGATTTCCACGTTCGCACCATCTTCAGTACCAAGAGTTAATGCACCGTTTAGCATGAATTTCATATTTCCTGTTCCGCTGGCTTCTTTTGAAGCAAGAGAAATTTGTTCAGAAATATTACATGCTGGAATTAAGTGTGTTGCCGCTGTTACGTTGTAGTTTTCAACCATTACGACTTGTAAGTATGGGCTAACTTCTGGGTCATTGGCGATTAATTCAGATAATGAAAGAATTAAATGAATCACGTCTTGTGCAATGACATACGCAGGAGCAGCCTTACCACCAAAGATAATTGTAATTGGTCTAGCTGGAATGTTTCCGCTCTTGATATCTAAGTATTTATGAATCACATATAAAGCGTTCATTTGTTGACGTTTGTATTCGTGCATACGTTTGATTTGAATATCAAAAATAGAATTTTCATTCACTGTGATACCTTGTTTTTCTTGTAGGTAAACACTTAAACGTTTTTTGTTATCAATTTTAATCTTGTCTAATTTTTCGCGAACAATCGCATCATGACGGAAAGCTTTCAACGCTTCTAATTTAGTAGCATCCTTTCTCCACTCAGTTCCGATTGTTTCATCTAATAATTTAGCAAGTTCTGGGTTGGCATGCATTAACCAACGACGGAAAGTAATCCCGTTTGTTTTGTTATTGAATTTCTCTGGATAAATTTCATAGAAATTCTTCAATTCACTTTCTTTTAAGATATCCGTATGCAGTGCCGCAACACCGTTTACGCTATATCCGTAGTGAATATCCATATGCGCCATGTGAACACGGTCATGTTCGTCGATGATCGCTACTGATGGATCTTCATATTTTGCTTTCACGCGAGCGTCTAATTCTTTAATAATCGGCACTAAATGTGGCACTACTTTTTCTAAGTATGCTAAAGGCCATTTTTCTAATGCTTCTGATAAGATTGTGTGGTTTGTGTAAGCTGTCATTGCAGATACGATTTCCACTGCTTCATCGAATTCAATTCCACGTTCCTCAAGTAAACGAATCAATTCAGGAATCACCATTGATGGGTGCGTATCGTTAATTTGAACAGTTGCGTACTCTGCTAAGTCGTGTAAGTTACTTCCTTTAGCAAGTGCTTCGTCGATTAATAATTGAGCACCGTTACTTACCATGAAGTATTGTTGGTAAATACGTAATAATTCACCTTGCTCATCGCTATCATCTGGATATAAGAATAATGTTAAGTTTTTAGCGATTTGTGTTTTATCAAATGAGATTGAATCACTTGAAACTAAAGACTCATCGATTGAATCAACATCGAATAAGTGTAATTTGTTTTTAGTAGATTGTTCATATCCTAATACATCAATATCAAACATTTTTGATGTTAATGTAAAGTCTGCAAAAGGTACTTTATAAGAAGTTTCGGTTGGAACTAACCAGCTTTCAGGTGTTAACCAAACGTTTGGCACTGCATCTTGTTGGTTGTTTTTGAATTTTTGTTCGAATAAACCATAGTGGTAGTTCAAACCAACGCCGTCTCCTGTTAAACCAAGAGTTGCGATAGAATCAAGGAAACATGCTGCTAGACGACCTAGACCACCATTTCCTAAAGATGGTTCTAATTCGATTTCTTCGATTTCAGCTAATGAATGTCCAGCTGCTTCTAATTCTTCTTTGACTTCATCGTAAAGGCCTAAGTTAATTAAGTTGTTTGATAATAATTTACCGATTAAGAATTCAGCAGAAATGTAATACACTTTTTTCTTACCATTATTTTGTGGTAAGGCTGCGCTTTTTTCTTTTGTAAATTGTAATAAGGCTAAGTAAACTTCTTCTTTTGAGCAGTCTTTTAATGACTTGCCTAAGTTTCCTTCTACATATTGTTTAAAGTCTTTCATTGTTCTCTCCTTTTTGGTGTGCGCGAGGTTATTTTTCTTCCTCGACTAACTCCTCTTCAACTTCAACTTCCACTTCTTCGTGATGTGGATTTGCACGATCGTACAATTCAGTAATCCCTAATAAGAATTCTTCTACAGATTCCGTTAACTGCTCTTCTTTCATTCTCCATACCCAGTTTCCGCCTAGTGTACTTGGAATGTTCATACGAGCTGTTTCATCTAATTGTAATAAATCCTGAATTGTCGCAACGGTCATACGGCTAACTGAACCATATAGTCCGCGAAGTAACGCAAAGCTAATTGGCTCTTCGTCGCGGCGGTTCAAGTAACGATTACAGAATTCTCGAGTTTCTTCTGTAGCCGACTTATACCACCCTAATACTGTATCATTATCGTGCGTTCCTGTATAGGCAACCGCATTGACTGGATAATGATGAGGTAAATCTCCACTCTTAGGATCTTCACCCATAAACCCGAATTCCAAGATTTTCATCCCTGGGAATCCAGTAGCTTCACGAAGGTTGATGACATCTTCGTCCATGAAACCTAAGTCTTCTGCGATAATTGGCAATTCCCCAATTTGCTCTTTAATCGCTTTAAATAAATCATACCCAGGACCTTTAACCCATTTCCCGATTGTTGCGTTTTCTGCTTCTGCTGGGATTTCCCAATATGCTGAGAACCCTCTGAAGTGGTCGATACGAACGACATCAAACAATTCAAAGCTTGCTTTTAGTCGTTTGCTCCACCAAGTGTATCCATCTTCTTTCATAGCTTCCCAATCATAAATTGGATTTCCCCATAATTGACCTAGCGGAGAAAAATCATCCGCAGGACATCCAGCTACACAAAGTGGATTACCTTCTTCATCTGTTTTGAAGTAATGTGGTGTTGCCCACATTTCTACGCTATCTGCTGCCACATAAATTGGCATATCACCAATAATTTGAATGAAGTTGTCATTGGCATATTTTTTAAGAGCATGCCATTGTTCATCAAATAAGAATTGAGTTACACGGTGATATTCTAACTTATCCGCAAGGCGTGTGCGGTACTCGGCTAACGCAGCTGGTTGACGACGTTTGATAGCTTCGTCGCTCCACGCTGTCCATGGTTTCATATCGAAAAATTCTTTAATGGCCATGTATTCTGCAAATGGTTCTAACCATTCTGCTTTTTCCTCTACGAATTTCTCGTATGCAGGAGTTTTACCTTTTGCAAGGAAAGCCGCTACTGCCTTTTCTAAAACTGGACGACGTTTTTCATACAATAATGCGTAGTCAACTGTCGTTTCATCTTCGCCCCAATTTGTAAGGACGTCTTCTTTATTAATTAAACCTTCTTCTATTAAAATATCGAAGTCAATAAAGTTCGTATTTCCCGCAAACGCAGAAAATGATTGATATGGAGAATCTCCATAACTTGTTGTTCCTAATGGAAGAATTTGCCAATAGGTTTGTTTTGTACGAACAAGAAAATCTACAAAATCATATGCTGATTTTCCGAAAGAACCAATACCATATTTACCTGGTAGTGATGAGATATGCATTAACACACCTGATTCTCTTTTGCTCATTCATAAATCCCTCTTTTCTATATAATAGATATTTCTACTAGTCATTGAATGCGCAAACATTGCGCAACCGTTTGCTTTAATATTAGAATATTTTGTTTAATAACTCAAGTAATATTTTTCAACTTTTTTATTCTGTTTGGATATAACAGCGTTTTTATCGTGTTTTTAGCACTATTTAAATATTAATAACCTAAGAAAATCGCTTTAAATCCGCATTTTTAAGAAGTAAAAATTTTTTTGATAAAAATACTTGCAAACGTTTCATGAAAGCGGTATACTGGATTCAGTTAAGAAATCGTTTGCGTAATCTATAACGAATTTTAAGGAGGAAAATATTATGGCAAACAAATGGTTTACAAAATCATTAGCTCTTGGTTTAGCTGGTTTAGCATTAGCTGGATGTGGAGCAAAACAAGACTCTTCTAACGGAGGAAGCTCTGAGAGCAAAAAAGAATTCACTTTATATAGTAACAAGAGTGAAATTCAAGAAGCTTTAACAGCTTACGCTAAAGAATGGGGAGATAAAAACGGAGTAACAGTTAACATCAAAACATGTTCTGGTTCATGTAAAATCTCTGACCAATTAAAAACAGAATTCACAGCTGGTACAGCTCCTGACGTATTCGTAATCGAAGGTCAAGCTGGTTACGACATGTGGAAAGACAGCATCCAACCATTAAAAGGTGACTGGATTGACAAAACTGAATTCGAATTCAAACAAGGAAACGACGTATACGGATTCCCAGTATCTGTAGAAGGATACGGATTAGCTTACAACAAAGACATCTTAACTAAAGCTGGTATCGACCCATCTACTCTAACTTCATTTGAAGCTGTTCAAAAAGCAATGGACACATTAGAAAGCAAAAAATCTGAGTTAGGATTAACTACTGTTGTTGCTACTGCAACTAAAGAAGGCGAAACTTGGATCATGGGTATCCACGACTTCGGTGCTTACTTAAGTTCTGGTCTTCCAAACGGCGACCGTTCAGTAACTGAACAAGTTCTTAAAGGCGAAATGGACAAAACTCGTTTAGACAACTACGCTAACTGGGTTGAATTATTATTCAATCACACAGAGAAAAAACTCTTAACAGTTGGTACACAAGAAGATATGGACTCAGCGTTCGCTTCAGGTAAAGCTGCTTTCCTACACCAAGGTAACTGGAAAGACCCTAACCTAAAACAATTAAACGCTAACTTCGAAATGGGATTCATCCCTTATCAAACTCTTGGTAAAGATAAAAACGCTGACGGATTATTCATCGGTGCTCCATCTTACTACGTAGTTAACAAAGACACTAAAGCTTTAGAATACATCAACAAATTCTTCAACGACTTAGCTGATACTAAAGAAGGTCAAGACTACATCGTAAACAAAGCTAACATGATTTCTCCATTCTCTAACACAACTGAGAAACCATCAGCTCCATTATCTCGTTTCTTAGCTGAATGGATTAGCGCGAAGAAACCTGTTTACTCATTTGATAACCCATACTTCATGCCTGATAACTTCTTAATGAACAAATTAGGACCAATCTATGGACAATATGCTCAAGGTCAAATCGACAAAGCTAAATTCGAAGAATTGATTACTAATCAAATCAAAGAAGTGCCTAGCTTACTTAAAAAATAATCATTAATATTGTTTGCATGGGGCCCACAGCCACTTTTAGTGACTGTGGGTTATGTGCTACAATAGAACCAAACTGGTGACTACTCTCACCGCTTAATTTTAATAAAGGAGGAACTCTTATATGTCTAAGAATAAGAAAGCTTTAAGCAGAGAAGCTCGTGCAAAACGCAATTTTTACCGCTTAGTGTTACCTGCATTTATCATCTTTGCAATTGTTATTATCGTGCCTTTCTTCTTAGGGTTCTACTATTCGCTAACTGACTGGAAGAGCGTTACACAAACAAACTTACAATTTGTGGGACTTAAAAACTTTACAGACAGTTTAGCAGACACACGTTTCCAATACTCTTTAATGATCACTGTTATCTTCGCATTATTTAACGTAATCGTGATTAACATTGTATCATTCGGCTTAGCCCTACTTGTTTCAAGTAAAATTAAGCTTAAAGACATCTTCCGTGCTGGATTCTTCATTCCAAACTTAATCGGGGGTCTTGTACTAGGTTACATTTGGCAATTCATTTATAACTCAGTATTCCCTGCTTTAGGTCAAATGATCGGAAGCGACTTTTTAATCAATAACCTATTCCTTGGAGATGTGAAATTAGCCGTTACTGCGTTAATTATCACAAACACATGGCAATATGCAGGTTATATCATGATGATTTACTTTGCAGCCCTACAAAACGTACCTTCAAGTCTTGTAGAATCTGCTTCACTTGACGGTGCAAATGCATGGCAACGTCTACGTCACATTATCATCCCAATGGTAATGCCAGCGTTCACTGTATCGCTCTTCTTGACGATTACAAACTCATTCAAGATTTTCGATGTGAACTTCTCATTAACAGGTGGTGGACCTTCACTACTATGGCATGATAAAGCCATCCAAAGTACAGAGTTCATCACAATGAACATCTACAACACTGCTTCAGGGGACAACTTAATGGCTCAAGGTCAAGCTCGTGCCGTTATCTTATTCTTCATCTTAGTAGTCATCAGCTTGATTCAAACATCTATCACTAAACGAAAGGAGATTGACTTATAATGAAAAAACAAAAATTCGGAATCTTACTTCTCGAAATTTTAGGATTTCTCTTATTCTTACTTTTCTTGAGTCCAATCGTTCTTTTAGTGATCAACTCTGCGAAAAGTTCTGCTGATATCTTAGCTGACCCTCTTGCACTTCCTGCAAGTTTCGGACAACTTTGGACAAACATTGTTACGATTTGGAAAAACCCATCGATTAACTATCCTTCATCATTCTTAGCATCAACGATTATTACTGTGATTTCATTATTTACAATCACTCTATTCTCTGCTCTTGCTGCATGGGGATTAGTTCGTTACCGTTCTAAAGCTTCATTAGTGATCTTCTTCATCTTCGTAGCTTCAATGGTAATTCCTTTCCAAGTTGTAATGTATCCTTTAGTAACTTGGTTCAAAATCTTAAGTGATGCCATTACAATGCCAATCTTCGGATTCAGCTTATTACGTTCTTATCCAGGGATTATCCTAGCGTACACTGGTTTTGGTATGTCACTTTCAGTATTCATGTTCCATGGATTCATTAAAGGTGTTCCTTTAGAAATCGAAGAAGCTGCTGAATTAGACGGATGTAACAAAATGCAAACATTCTTCTATGTAGTTCTTCCAATCCTAAAACCAATCTACGTTACAATCTTAATCTTGAACGGTATTTGGATTTGGAACGACTTCCTATTACCACTTCTATTACTTGGTAAAGGAAATGCGATTCAAACATTACCAATCGCGGTTTCAAACTTCGCCGGTTCATTTACAAAACAATGGGATATGATTTTAACTTCAACATTACTCATTATGTTACCTGTTATTATCCTATTCATTCTTGCTCAAAAACATATCATGAAAGGTATGGTTGACGGAGCAATTAAATCTTAGAACCATTTTGGCACTGGATATGAAATTAGCTATGTTCATATCCAGTGTTTTCATTTATAAACAACTTTTACGAAGAAAGGAGGAATACAGATGGCATCCACGATTAAAGACGTGGCTAAACTCGCAGGGGTCTCCCCTTCAACTGTGACGCGCGTATTGCAAGATAAATCAAGCATCAGCGACGCAACTAAAAAGAAAGTGCGTCAGGCGATGGAAACATTGAACTATCATCCAAACGTCAATGCACGAAGCTTAGCAAGTAAGAAAACGAATGTCATTGGCGTAGTTCTTCCAGAAGACTCTGATGCATTCTACCAAAACTCATTCTTCCCGGAAGTTATTCGAGGGATTGCTCAAATTGCAGCAGATCATCAGTACTCGATTCAATTATGTACAGGGCAAGATAACCATCAGCGTTTAGCAATTTTAAAAGATACCATTTTAGGTCGTCGAGTTGACGGTTTAATCTTCCTATACGGGGAATTAGAAGACCCTCTTGTGAACTTTGCGATTGAACAAGAATTTCCAGCGGTGATTATCGGTAAGACACTTTCCCCTCTCATTTCATTTGTCGACAATAACAATGAAAAAGCGGGATTTGATGCTACTGAATATATCATTAATAAAGGGGCTAAATCGATTGCGTTTATCGGGGGTCGCGACCAACTTTTCGTATCCAGAGAACGTCTCGAGGGTTATAAAAAAGCTTTACGGGAATACAATCTCAAAGTTGATGAAAAACTCATTGCTCAAGTAGATGAATTTACGATTGAACGTGGATACGAGACGATTAAAGAGCTTTTGGAAGCTGGAACGATTGATGGCCTCGTAACAGCTGACTCCCTCTTTGCAGAAGGAGCTTTGCGTTATTTAAACGAGAAACACATTCAAATGCCAAGTATCACTTTTGACTCTGTACGAACTTCTGTTCAAATAGAAGCTTATGTAGACGTGCATACGCTCGAATTAGGACGTTCTGCGTTTAAAATCTTACGTAATGTCATTAAGTCAAATAATAGTAAGAATATGATGTGTTATCGTCAAATCGTTTCACACTCGATTAAAGAACTATAATTCAAATAAAAGAAGGCACAAGACTCGTCCATTGGATCTTATGCCTTCTTTTATTCTACTTTTGTGTTCAATATACTTTATATACGATATCGTTTAAACGTTATAATCTTTTAAAGCAACAAAAACTCCCAAGCACGAATGCCTGGGAGTTCTCAATTGGCTTAAAATTAACGACGTAATCCTAAACGGTTGATTAATTCACGGTAACGTTGAACATCTTTGTTACGTAAGTATGCTAATAAATTACGACGGTGACCAACTTTTTTCATTAATCCACGGTTTGAGTGGAAGTCTTTTTTATGAACACGGATGTGGTCATTTAAGTGGTTGATTTCGTAAGTTAATACAGCGATTTGTACTTCTGGTGAACCAGTGTCTCCTTCGTGTAATGCATACTCTTTGATGATTTCGTTTTTCTTTTCTTTAGAAATTGCCATTTCTAAACACCTCTTTCTTTTAATTTATGCCTTGTACTGAGTAAAGCGTTGGTGATTCGCAAAACTCTGTAAAAGGTCTGTGCTTTAAGCACTTCATTAATGTACCTTATTTTGAGTAAAAATGCAAGTGTTCTTACTGAATTTGTTTATGTTCTACTCGGTCAAAGTATACGTGATTTGGTTGTAATGGTTGATCTCCCATTAACTCTGTGACCGTTACTAATTCGTATCCTTCCCCTTGAAGATACTCAATGATAGTTGGTAAGGCTTCTACCGACTCTTCATGAATATCATGCATTAATAAGATTCCGCCGTTATGAGCCGTTTCTTTAACGCGCTCAATCGTTTTGGCTGCATCTCTATATTTCCAGTCATATGAATCAATTGACCAGTTTACAATGGCAATACCTGCTTGTTCGGCTACCATCTTGTCAAAAGCTCCATATGGTGGACGAAGACTCATTGGTCTTAGACCTCCTGTTGCTTTTGCGATTAAATCTGAAGTGGTATGCACTTCTTTATAGACTTCATCAGCTGTTTTCTTCGTTAATTGAGGATGGCTGTAACTGTGATCTCCAAGTTCATGGCCTTCTGCTACAACTTGTTGCACGAGAGCTTCATTGCCCTCTATGTGGCTTCCTACGATATAGAACGTTGCATGAGCGTTATATTTCTTCAAGATTTCTAACACTTTTGGTGTCGTTTCTGCACGTGGGCCATCGTCAAAGGATAGTGCAATTCTCTTCTTCCCTAGTTTATCTTTTACAGTCGCTAGGTACGCTTCGTAATTGTCTTTTTCTGTTTCAGGAATCATGTTTTCGTTCATGTATGCAAATAATTCAGTAAATGGAATGGTCCATTCTGCATCTTGATCACTTGCATCTTTATATTTCACACGAACTCCATTTTGGATAATCGAAGCATCTAACTTCTTCCAGTTTCCATCCATAAATTGCGCAGTCACTTTAGCAGTTTGCTCGTCTGATAAACCATTTGCTTTTGCTTCATCTAAAGCCTTCTTCACGAAGAAGTTAGACACTGCGAGTTCATTGTTAAATAATTTAGCAATCTCGAATGGTTGTAATGTATCCGCAAATACTAATTGGTGTGAGAGCTCTTTAAATTCTAACTGTTCAAAACCACTCTCTTTTTGTTGATAAACAGACACATAGTAGTGAATATCGTTTACGTTTGAGATGATTTTTGTTTGGTACGCCTTGAAGAAGATAAGTGTCTTCTTAGTAGCTCCCGCGTACTTTTCAAGAACTTCTTGTTTCAACGCGTCCATTTCAGTCGCAATGGCTTCAATCGGATTACCAGAAGCATCTGTTGGGATTAACTCCTGCACTTCCATATTGCCTTTTGTTTCATCTTTCACGGTTAAATTCTCGTTATATTTCTTCGCATCTTCTTGTTCGACTTGAATAATACGTTTGAATTCTTCTTCATTGAACTGATCTGCCATAATGCGGTGAATTGTTAATAATTCAAAAATCAAAATAAGAAACGTTAAAATCCCAATGACCCAGAAAATCGTTTTATTCATTTTTTTCTTAGGTCTTTTCTTCTTAGGCTTTTTCCCACCAAAGAGTTCTTTTTCTTCCAGTTCCTCAAGAGCTTCCTCTTCGACTACTTCTGTTTCTTCGAAGTCTTCTGGAGCTTGCGTATATTTATTTTCCTTTTTTGAGTGCTCATCTTTGCCACTTTTGGCTCTTCGTTGAATGACCTTCTCCATACTCCTATACCCCTTAATCGAATACTATTTTTGTTTCTTTTGACACTCTGGGCACACTCCGTACACTTCCATACGGTGTCCTCTTACTTTAAATCCTGTCAGCTGTTCTGCAGCTTTTTCAACGTCTTCGAGTACTGGGTAATAAAGGTCCACCACTTTCCCACACACGTCGCATACGGCGTGATAATGTTGTCCTAAATCAAAGTCATAACGACTCGCGCTATCCCCATACGTCAATTCTTTTACGACGCCTTCTTTAATAAATAGATTTAAGTTATTGTAAACAGTTGCCACACTCACTTGTGGATCCTCTTTTGTCAACGCCTTGAAGATTTCTTCGGCCGTTGGATGCGTGTGTACACTTGCTAAAAACTCAAGCATCGCAACACGTTGAGGTGTAATTCTTACCCCTTTTTTGCGAAGTTGACCAACAACTTCCTTCAATTCTTCTTTATGCATACTATTACCTGATTTCTATGTACTAAGTTTTATTTTGTCATTCATTATTTTCTCAAATTTCCGGTTAAATTGCAAGTGTTTGAGTTAATAATTTTGTAACATTGTAACATTTTTGTAACAAAAGAAGACCCGCTCCTATTCGAGACGAGTCTTCTTGCCATTTTTATTTTTTGAGAAGTTTATTATATTGCATTCCTTCACGAAGAGCACTAGTGTCAGTACCCAACGTTTCTGCAATCGTATAGGCAAATTCAAAGGTTGCAGCTGGTCCACATCCCGTAATGAGTTTTCCATCTGTTTCCACGAGCTGTCCTGTATACGTTCCTTGGTTGATGTCTTTTTCTACACCAGGGTAGCAAGTATATTTCTTGCCCTTGAGTAATCCTGCACGGTGCAGTGCAATTGGAGCTGCACAAATCGCTGCGATAATTTTTCCTTTTTTAGAATACTCTTTTAGTTTCTTAATAAGAAATTCATCATCTCGTAAATGAGTGGCTCCTGGAAGACCACCTGGTAGTACGAGCGCATCGATATCCGCCCAGTAGAATGTATCGAGTACATCATCCATTTTTACAGGAATATGATGACTTCCAGTAATCACTTCACTGCCCAGTCCTACTGTGTGCACTGTGTGTCCTGCTCTTCTTAAAATATCAACCGTTGCAAGGCCTTCGATTTCTTCAAATCCTTGCGCGAAAAATACAACGACATTTGCCATTATTTTGGCCTCCTCTTATTTTTTGAATAAGCCCATTACGCCACGTGTAATCACACGACCAACTTCACGACCCACACTTGACATAACGTTCTTAGTGAAGCGGTCCATTGCTGAATCTCCGCGTTTTGTAGCGGCTTGACGTGCTTGACGCTCTAATTCTTTTTGTTCACGTTCGCGTTCTTTTTCTTCTAATTTTGCTTGTCTTTCAGCTTCTTTTTGTGCAAGTGCTTCTTGCTTTTCAGCTTCTTTACGATCTAATTCAGCTTGTTTTTCAGCTTCTTTTTGCGCAAGTTCAGCTTCTTTTTCTTGTTTGAATTGTTCATCTAACGCTGCTAATTGTTCATGAGCAGATTCACGGTCAAACATTTCTGCATATTTATCGTAGAATGCTGATTGATTGATGAGTTGTTGACGAACAAGCGGATCGCCTGCTTCTAATTTACTCTTAGGAGGGTAAATTGATACTACTTCTGCAAAGCTTGGGGAACCATCTTCTTGAAGTGTTGAAACAACTGCATCCCCTACTTTAAGGTTTGTAATTACTGTTACTAAATCTTGTCCATCTTCTTGACGGAACGTTTCTGCTACAGCTTTTACGTTCTTTTGTTCAGCTGGAGTGAACGCACGTAATCCGTGTTGCACGCGGTTCCCTAATTGGCTCGCGATAGCATTTGGAATATCAGTTGGGTTTTGTGTTACGAAGAAAATACTAATTCCTTTAGAACGGATTAAACGAACGATTAATTCGATTTTCTCTTGAACTGCAGCATTGCTTTGGCCGAATAATACGTGAGCTTCATCGAAGAAGAAGACTAATTTTGGTTTATCTAAGTCCCCAACTTCTGGTAAGTTTTCGTATAATTCTGATAAGAACCATAGTAAGAATGTTGCGTATAATTTTGGTGTTTGGAATAATTTTTCAGACGCTAAAATATTGATGACCCCACGGCCATTTTGGTCTTGTTTAAATAAGTCATTGATTTCAAACGCTGGTTCACCGAAGAATTGGTCTCCACCTTGTTGTTCTAATACGAGTAAGCTACGTAAAATAGAACCAATTGATTGTTGTGCGATATTTCCGTATAAGTTACGTAATTCCCCAGCATGTGCGCCAACGTAATTTAACATTGCACGTAAGTCTTTAATGTCGATTAATAATAATCCTTGGTCGTCCGCTACTTTAAACGCAATGTTTAAAATACCTTCTTGAGTTTCGTTTAAACCTAATAATTGAGCTAATAAAATTGGTCCCATTTCTGAGATTGTAGTACGGATATTAATTCCGTTTTCCCCAAAGACATCCCAGAAAGCAACAGGATATGAGCTTGGTTCGAAGTCTTCTACATGAACTTTTGCCAAGCGTTCTGCAATCTTCTCAGTTACTTCGCCTTTTTCAGCAAGGCTTGCTAAATCCCCTTTAATATCTGATAAGAATACAGGAACTCCTGCTTCACTTAATTGCTCCGCTAATACTTTTAACGTTACAGTTTTACCTGTACCTGTAGCCCCTGCAATGACACCGTGACGGTTTAGTTTATTCGCCATAAATTGTGCTGGTTTTGAACCATATCCGAAAGAAATAGTTTGAGTCATAAAACTCCTCCTTTTATTTTTACACTTCTACAATATTACAGAAAGCGCTAAAATGCTACTAAAATGAAAGGAAAAATCTAGATTATTTGACTTGTTTTGATATTCAAAGTATATTTATTTAGAATAGAAATATAATTCAAAGGAGAACCCATGATGAAATGGAAAATTATTGCAGATTCTGGTTGTGATTTACGCGAAATCGAGAATCTTGCTCCAGATACACAGTACATTAACGTACCACTAACAGTTCAAGTTGGTGACAAACACTATACAGATGATGCCTCTTTAGATATCGATGCTATGATGATTGAAATGTATCAATCGAAAGACCAAACAGCTTCAGCTTGCCCTAGCCCAGATGCATTCCTTGAAGCTTACAAAGGTGCAGAAAATGTCATCGTCATTACGATTACGGGTGGCTTATCAGGAAGCCAAAACAGTGCGCAACTCGCAAAAAACATGCTTTTAGAAGAAGCACCTGAAACAAATATCGAAGTGTTCGATAGCCTTTCAGCAAGTAGTGAGATGGTTCTTTTCGTACAAAAAGCCAACGAACTCATCTCTCAAGGCCTCTCTTACGAAGAAGTCGTAGCTGCATTAAAAGATTATTTAGCAAGCACAAAACTATTATTTGTCCTTGCACGTGTCGATAACTTAGTGAAAAATGGTCGCTTAAACAAATTAGTCGGCGCCGTAATCGGAATGCTCAATATCCACTTAGTCGGAAATGCATCTCCAGAAGGAACTTTAAACCTTCTTCACAAAGCAAAAGGTCAAAAGAAAGCTGTCCAAGCACTTTGGGCTGAAATGAAGAAAAATGGTTACAAAGGTGGCCGAGTGGTCATTAGCCACTGCAGTAATCCAGAAATCTGCGGCTTAATTCAATCAGCCATTCATGGTGAATTCCCAGAAGCGGACGTTTCAAGCATTCATACAAGCGGTATCTGCAGCTATTATGCAGAACAAGGCGGAATCCTAATGGGATACGAGGCTTAAACTAAATAAATTCGAAAAGACTCTCTAATCACTCGATTAGAGAGTCTCTTATTTTTATTAAAACAATGCTTTTAATTCTACATCTGGATGTTTATCTTTGAACCAGTTTAAGGCAAATTGGTTTTCGAATAAGAAGACTGGTTGGTCAAAACGGTCGCGACATAATAAGTTTCGACTTGATGACATATTTGGATCCAGTTGTTCTTCGTCAATCCATCTGGCAATCTTGCTTCCAATTGGAGTCAAGATTACTTCGGCATTGTATTCATTTAATAAGCGGTATTGGAACACTTCGAATTGCAGTTGACCAACGGCACCAAGGATATATTCTCCTGTATGGTAAGTCTTGTACAATTGGATAGCTCCTTCTTGTACTAACTGCTCGATTCCTTTATGGAATGATTTTTGCTTCATCACGTTTTTTGCAGAAACTTTATTAAAGAGCTCTGGCGTAAATTGTGGTAGTGGTTCGAACTGCACAGCGTTCTTCCCTGAGTAAATCGTATCTCCGATTTGGAAGTTCCCTGTATCGTAGAGTCCAATGATATCGCCTGCTACGGCTGCTTTAACTGTTTCACGGCTATCGGCCATGAATTGCGTTGTATGTGATAATTTCATTTTCTTTTGCGAACGGTTCACGGTAATATCCATCCCTGGAGTAAATTCTCCTGAACAGATACGTACAAATGCGATACGGTCGCGGTGGGCTGGGTTCATGTTTGCTTGAATTTTGAAAATGAATCCAGTGAATTGTTCTTGTAGTGGGTCTACCAATTCTCCTGATTCAGTTTTCTTGGCAGATGGACTTGGCGCAAAATCAACGAATGCATCTAAGAATGTTTGAACCCCAAATCCTGTTAACGCCGACCCGAAGAATACTGGTGTTAATTTACCAGCCGCAATCTTCTCTTCATCGAATGCATTTCCTGCTTCTAATAAGAGTTGTGCATCTTCGATTGCTTGGCTATAAAGCGTAGATTGTTTGAAAGCATAATCGCCGTCCACTTCGCCATCTTCATTCAATGGTAAGAAGTCATTATCATCATTCTCTTCTGGATGCATCAATTCTACACGTTTGTTGTAAATGTCATATAACCCTAAGAATGTTTTTCCCATCCCCATTGGCCAGTTCATTGGATACGCGTCAATGCCTAATACTTCTTCTAGTTCCGCGATTAATTCTAGCGGTTCACGTCCATCACGGTCTAATTTATTGATGAATGTAAAGATTGGAATTCCACGCATACTACAAACTTCGAATAATTTCTTCGTTTGCGGCTCAATCCCTTTAGCACTGTCGATGACCATCACAGCACTATCCACGGCCATTAATGTACGGTACGTATCTTCTGAGAAGTCCTCGTGCCCTGGTGTGTCCACGATATTAATATGGTTTCCATCGTATTCCACTTGCATTACTGAACTCGTAACAGAAATCCCACGTTGTTTTTCGATTTCCATCCAGTCAGATTTTGCAAACTTCCCTGTTTTCTTCCCTTTTACGGTACCGGCCTGACGAATCGCACCCCCGTATAAGAGTAATTGTTCTGTAATCGTTGTTTTCCCAGCATCCGGGTGGGAAATAATCGCAAAGGTCTTGCGAGATTGTACTTCTTCTTTTAAGTGTGACATGAGTATCTCCTTCGTATTTATTCTCAAGTATTATAGCCGATTTTTACGATTTTTAAAAGTTTAAAAACACCCTCTAGAAGGATTTGAGAAAGTGCGGTATACTTATAGACAGTAAAATGTCTTTCAGGAGGTCGCTCAATGTCGAAAGAATTACCCATTATTTATATTAGTTTAACTGGAAATACACACAACTTTGTCACTCGTTTAAAAGACCATTTACGCTTTTTGGACCCCTCTTTAAACGTGACACTAACGAATGTGAAAGACCTTGTCAAAGGCCAAGAAGACTACTTTAAAGTAGGAAAACCATTCGTTGCGTTTCTTCCAACTTACTTAGAGGGTGGAAATGGCGTGGACAATGGAGACGTCGAAGTCTTAACGAATCCTCTAGGCGATTTCTTAGCCTATGAACATAATTACGCACATTGCTTTGGCGTCATTGGTAGCGGAAATCGTAACTTCAATAAGCAATTCTGCCTCACTGCTCGTCAATATTCTGAGCGTTTTGGCTTTCCAGTGCTCGATGAATTTGAGCTACGTGGAAGTAACCGCGATGTAGAGCGCATTGCTGCAATGCTTCTTGAAAAAATCTAAACACTTAAATAGGCCCGCAGAAAATTTCTGCGAGCCTTTCTTTTTATTTAAAATAGGTTTTGCATTTCTCACTAAAACCAACTAACGCTTCAATGGTTGCTGGTTCCATCGCGGTATGTCCTGCAGCTTGCGCAAAGATGAGTTCTGCGCCGTCGACTGCTTGAGCGAGTTCAAACGCAGCACTAGGCAAGCAATCCACATCATAACGACCATGGACAATATGCATTGGAATCCCCTTGAAGGCATCTGCATGATTCAAGATGTAATTATCATCCTCCACAAAGCAATGATGGTAGAAGAAATGACATTCCATTCGCGCAATCGTCAGTGCTCCGCGAATCCCCGCTTCATCCCAGACAATCAGCTCATACGGAATCAATTTCACGAGGCCATGTTCCCACTCTGCCCAAGCACGTGCAGCTTCAAGACAAATCGATTCATCCTCTGAAGTCAGACGTTTGTAGTACGCATTCACCAGTTCTCCTTGTTCTTCAACAGGAATCGATGCTTTAAACTTCTCGAAGTTCTCTGGATAAAAATGAGATGCTCCATCTTGGTATAACCAATCTACATCGCTTTGACGACCAAGGAAAATCCCACGAAGCATTAATCCTACGACGCGTTCACGATGTGCAATCGTGTAATGTAAGGCCAGCGTTGTCCCCCAGCTACCACCAAAGACAAGCCATTTTTCAATCCCTAGTGCTGTGCGGATTTTCTCCATATCGGCCACTAAATCATGCGTGGTGTTTTCTTCTAAAGACGCAAACGGCGTACTTTTTCCACATCCACGTTGGTCGAATTGGATGATGCGATAGAACTCTGGATCAAAAAATTGACGATTCGCTGGAGACGATGCCCCTCCTGGTCCGCCGTGTAAGACAACGACTGGATGTCCTAATGGGTTCCCTGACTCTTCTACATAAATCGTATGCAAGTCACTCACTGGAATCATGTGTTCCTTGTAGATTTCGATTTCTGGATATAATTCTGTTCTCATTTCTTGGCTCCTTTAATCACTTCTTGTACTCTCTTTTGAAATTCAGGTAAGACTTCTTTTTCAAACCATGGATTTTTGGCCATCCATCTACGGTTTAGAGGTGACGGATGTACGAGCGGAAACATCTTTGGTAAATATTCTTTATACGCCTTGACCGTTTCCGTTAAGTTTTTCTTCTTTGTCTCTTTTAAATAATAATCTTGTGCGTATTTCCCTACAAGAATAATAAGTTCAATATCTGGCATTAAGGCTAGCGTTTCTTCATGCCATTTCTCAGCAAAACCCTTGCGCGGTGGAAGGTCTCCAGATTTACCTTTTCCTGGATAATAGTAATCCATTGGAACCACTGCAAATAAATCGGATTGATAGAAGAAATCTCGAGTTACGCCCATCCAGCTTCTTAAGTTGTCGCCACTTTGGTCATTCCAAAACAAGCGACTCTCTTGCGCTTTAATACCAGGCGCTTGCCCTACAATCAGAATTTTCGCTTTTCGTGGTGCAGAAAATAAAGGCGCTATGCCTTCTTTTGTATACTCTGCATTTTGAGGATCTGCTTCAATTTTTTTGATTAATTCATCTAATTTCGTCATATAAATTCCACCCTTCTCACTTAGCATACTCCGATAGTACTTCTTGTGCAAATGCTTCACGACTTCATGCAAAAAAACACCTAACCTCACGTGTGAGATTAGGTGCTTCCACGATTTTATTTTAAGCGCGGTGTTTTCAAAGTACGAGGGAGTGTTTTGCTTGAAAGCACTCGTGGTAATGTGTGTGATTTTTCTTTTGATGCTGGACGGTATGAAACCGGTCTTGTAGCACGTGTATCAACATACATTTCTCTTGAAGTATTTGAACGACCTGAAGCCGATTGTAGCGCTTTTTTTGTTGCTTGTTTTTTCTCTTGTGAGCGAAGTTTTGGATCTGAAACTTTATTTCGCGGACGATATACACGTTGCGGTACAGCTTCTGTAGCGACTACTGGAGTGCTTGTGCCTTGTGCTCTAGCTGCAGGAGCATTCGCCCCATTTCTTTGAGCAGAACGCGTATTTCCAGTTCGAGCTCTACGATTATTCTTGCGCGCCTTATTTTGTTTTCCTTTAATTCCGAAGAAAACAGCGATGATAAGGACGATATAAAATATTCCCTTACCGAGTCCTTCACCAATTTTGTCCGTATCTAGTTGATCAAAGAAGTTATCAATCTGATCAAAGATATCTTTGCTTTCAGAGCCTTTTGAGTTCCCTTTCGAGTCACTCGCGTTTGAACTCTTTTCGTTTGAGTTTGTAGCTTTCTCAGCCGTAGTAGTTTCCACTTTGTCCTTGGCATTTGCTAAGTCTTCTAAAAATTTTGTTCGTTCTTTGTCAGTTGCCGTGAATTGAAACGCTTTTGTGACTTTCCCATCTTCGACATGAAGTAGATCATAATAGATAACATTGTGGTCTTCAATGGTCTCAACAAATGATTGAACTATGAGGCTATTATCTGTATCTTGATATACGTAAAGTCGAATACCGCCCTTCCCTGTTGGAAGGTTTTTAATTTGAACGGGAACTTTAATCTCTTTATATTGAGGATTATTATAAGTCAACTTAATCGTCACTGTCGCATTATAATCTTCCCCATCCACAAAGTTGATTTTTTGTTCAAAGGCGCCTTGTATCTTCATCTTTGTGGTGTCTACTGGTGGTGGAGTTTCAGCATTGACTGTTGAAACACGTGCAAAGGTTCCTACTAACAATAAAGTGGCAATCAGTACCGCAAGCCATTTCAACCCAAAGAAAGATTTGTTAGCTTGTTGTTTCATGATTATTTACCTGCTTCGTCCCAAACTTTACGACCTGATGCTAATGAAGCAATGTTTTCAGCAATTTTTGCGTTGCTTTGTCCATCCATTAATACAACTGTATTGTTTGGACCTTCAGCAAGAGCTTTTTTAGCGTCGATTGCTAAGTATTCTAACGCAGCAGCATTTAAGTTAGATTCGTTTAACGCATTGTTGATAGCTGTTAATTGAGCAACAGTTGCTTGAGTATCAATTGCGATTTTTTCAGCATGTGCACGAGCATCTGCTAATAATTTGTTGTTTTGAGTTCTAGTATCCATTTCAACTGTTTTTTGACG
Source organism: Granulicatella sp. 20925_1_45 (assembly GCF_041433555.1). Taxonomy (NCBI): domain Bacteria; kingdom Bacillati; phylum Bacillota; class Bacilli; order Lactobacillales; family Carnobacteriaceae; genus Granulicatella; species Granulicatella sp. 20925_1_45. Next base: position 64,740 of record NZ_JAPWBR010000002.1, read on the forward strand.
AGCGTCAGCAGCGATTAACGCAGCATCACGTTCACGGTCAGCAGTGATTTGTTTGTTCATCGCTTCAACGATGCTTTGTGGAGGAATTACTTCACCGATGTTTACACGGTCAATTGTAACCCCGTAAGAGTCTGTTTTACCGAATACACGTTGGTTTAAATCTGTGTTGATTTTGTTTGTACCACCAAGAATTTCAGCCATTGTCATAGTACCGATAATGTCACGTAATTCGTTTTGGATATCTAAAAGTAATAATCCTTCTGGGTTTGTGTTTCCATATAAGTATTCTTCAAGATTATCAACGTGGTATTTAGCTGAAGCGTCAATTGTTAAATTAACGTTGTCTTTTGTGATGATTTCTTGAGGATCTAAGTCTAATGAACGTTGACGCATATCTACAATGTAAGCAATGTTACGAATAATTGGTGTTACAAAGTGTAATCCTGGTCCTAATTCTCCAACATAACGTCCAAATGATTGAACAGCAGCTTTGTGTCCTTGTTGAACGATACGAATTGATTTGAACGCAATGATTAATAAGAGTAATACTACGGCGATAATTAAGATTGTTACTGGCATTTTAAATTTCCTTCTTTCTAAATAGTTACATATACTAATTTTTCTGGATTGATTTCCTCAATCACTTTTACATATACCAACCCATCCTCGTAGTCAATAACTTCAAGTGGTTGTCCTTCTTCGACTGACATAACATCCAAAATTTTATATGGATAGTTCCGTCCTCGGTAATTAAACGTTCCGAAGACTTGTTCGGAGAACGCCTTAAACTGTCCATGCAACAATGTTTTAATTGCATCGGGCCAGTTTTCAACTTTTTTCTGATGACTTTCGACTTCATTTTCGATGACCGACCGGAAATAAGTTGATACGTCTGTTGAGATAATCTTCAAAAATGCTTCTTTCAAAGAAGGCTCAATCGTAAAGTTAATCCGTTCAGTCTTATTTTCGTTCGACCATAGTTGTTTTCTCATACCCATTCTCCTTTCTTTATATCTCTTGATGAACATATTATAACACGTTCTGAATATAATACAAGTGTAATATCTCGTAAAATGTAAAATTTTCACCTAAAGTGCATTTTTGTTCAAAAACATTGATATATCAAGGATTATTTTATATGAAAATATCCAAAAATCTGAGCAAATAATATTAAGAAACTATAAAATTCCAAAAACATAATATATTTTGTGTTGTTTACCTATAATTTTCTTTTAGAAAAAAAGCCAAGAAACATAGATTTATGTTTCTTGGCTTCTATTATTTTCTATCCAACTGACCCTTCCATCTCGTACGCGATTAAACGATTTAGTTCAACAGCATATTCCATTGGAAGTTCTTTTGTAAATGGTTCAACGAATCCCATAACGATCATCTCTGTTGCTTCTGACTCGCTAATTCCGCGACTCATCAAGTAGAACAATTGCTCTTCTGATATTTTTGACACTTTCGCTTCATGCTCAAGTGCAACTTTATCATTATGAATTTCGTTAAATGGAATCGTGTCTGATTTCGACTTGTCATCCATAATAATCGTGTCACATTCGATATGCGAAATAGAATAATCTGATTTCTTCCCAAAGGTTACTTGACCACGGTAGTTTACCGCTCCACCATCTTTCGCAATCGATTTTGAAACGATTGAACTTGAAGTATGTGGCGCATTATGAATCATCTTCGCACCTGTGTCTTGGTGTTGGCCTTCTCCTGCAAATGCAATTGATAACATTGTACCCTTCGCGTATGGTCCTTCTAGGAAGACGGATGGATATTTCATCGTTGTCTTCGCTCCAAGGTTTCCATCGATCCACTCAACAGTTGCATGAGCAGCAGCTTTGGCACGTTTCGTTACTAAGTTATACACGTTATCCGACCAGTTTTGAATCGTTGTATAACGGCAGTAGCCACCCTCTTCAACGAAGATTTCTACGATGGCTGCATGCAAGCTGTTTGAAGAATACGTTGGTGCTGTACATCCTTCAACGTAGTGCACGCTCGCTCCTTCGTCTACGATGATAAGCGTACGTTCGAATTGTCCCATGTTTTGGTCGTTGATACGGAAGTACGTTTGAAGCGGCACATCACATTTCACACCTTTTGGCACATAGATGAACGTTCCACCAGACCATACAGCTGAGTTTAACGCAGCTAATTTGTTGTCTGTTGGTGGTACTAGTTTTGCAAAATACTTTTTGAATAATTCAGGATACTCTTTTAACGCTGAGTCTGTATCTGTAAAGATGATTCCAAGTTTATCGAACTCTTCTTTCATATTATGGTAAACCACTTCAGACTCGAATTGCGCAGAAGCTCCAGCTAAATACGCACGCTCTGCTTCTGGAATTCCGATTTTCTCGAAAGTATCTTTAATCTTCTCAGGAACATCATCCCAAGAACGTGCTGGCTTATCGCTGGCACGTTTGAAGTACGTAATCGCATCAAAATCAATGTCTGATAGGTCCGCACCCCATGTTTGCATTGGCATATTTTCGAATGTCTTCAATGATTTTAATCGGAAATCAAGCATCCATTGTGGCTCGTTTTTCACTTGTGAAATCGTACGAACGACTTCTTCGCTTAATCCCATTCCTGTTTCATAAACAGGTGTTACATCCTCATGAAAGCCATATTTGTAATCGGCTAATTCAGGAACTCCACTCATTTTGTCACCACTTTCTTATGCTTTTTCATTTTCTACGGCACGTTCTAATGCTTTCCACGCAAGAGTGGCACATTTAATACGTGCTGGGAATTTTTGAACACCGGCAAGTAACGCCGCATCCCCTAAAGGTTCTTCATCCACAGTTTCACCCTGCACTAGACTTGAGAAATCTTCTGCTAGAGCGACTGCTTCGTCAACTGTCTTTCCAATAATGGCATCACTCATCATGCTGGCACTCGCCATACTAATCGTACAGCCATGTCCGTCAAAGTGAACATCTTCAATCACGCCTTTGTCATTTACAATCAGTTGCAATTGCAACACATCTCCACACGTTGGATTATTAAATTCAATCGTTGGAATGCTCGCATCATCTACTAATCCTTTATGGTGTGGATGAGACGAATGATCCAGAATCACCTGACGATAAAGCTGATCTAATTTAGATAAGGCCATATTGGAAAAACTCCTTTACTTTTTCTAATGCTTCTAAAAACTGTTCTGCTTCTTGAAGCGTGTTATAAATATAAAAACTTGCACGGCATGTTGCCGGTACATCGAGCCATCGCATCAAAGGTTGCGCGCAATGATGTCCTGCGCGAACCGCAAAGCCTTCCATATCAAGCGCCGTTGCGACGTCGTGTGGATGGATGCCATCGATTGTAAAACTAATGACTCCAGAATGTTTTTCTGGGTCACTTGGCCCATATACCGTCACACCTTGCATCTCTTGCATTTTCGGTAAGAGATAGTCGACAATTTCTTGTTCGTGCTGATGGATATTCTCCATCCCAATTTCTTCTAAATAATCAATGGCAGCAGCCAGTCCAATGGCCCCTGCGATATTTGGAGTGCCTGCTTCGAATTTCCACGGCAATACATTCCATGTACTCTCTTGGTCGTACACAAAATCAATCATTTCACCGCCGAATTCTACAGGGTTCATCTCTTGAAGAAGTGCTTCTTTTCCATATAAGACGCCAATGCCTGTTGGAGCAAGCATCTTATGTCCACTAAAGGCATAGAAGTCACAGTCTAACTCTTGGACATTCACTCTTTGGTGTGGCGCTGCTTGAGCACCATCCACAACAAGGATGCCTCCTACTGCGTGAACCATTTCAGCTACACGCTTCACATCTGTTACTGTTCCTAGCACGTTTGAAGCATGGTTTATTGAAACGATTTTTGCCTTTTCGGTTAAAGATGATTCGGCTGCTTCAAGGTCTAATTCGCCCTCTTTCGTTAACGAAAAATAACGTAAGACGGCTCCTGTTTGTTTGGCCACTTGTTGCCAAGGCACCACATTCGAATGATGCTCAGCAGGGCTAATCCAAATTTCGTCTCCTTCTTGGAGGCGATTCGGCGCAAATCCTTGCGCAACCCAGTTTAAGCTAGTTGTCGTTCCACGCGTAAAGAGCGCTTCTTTTGTGCTACTAGCGTTGATAAATTTCGCTACTTTAGCTCGAGATGCTTCGTATAAGTCAGTGGCTTCCTGAGCTAGTGTATGCACCCCACGATGAATATTGGCATTATGAGTTGCGTAGAATTTCTCAACAGCTTCTACAACCTGACGTGGCTTTTGCGTTGTAGCTGCATTGTCTAAATAAACAAGCACTTCATCGTTAACTTCACGCTTTAATATTGGAAAGTCTTCTCGAATCGTTTTACTAATCATAGCTAGCAACCAACTTTTGTTCAATCATATCGACAAGTTCTTTTTGAAGCTCACTTGAAGGGATTGAACGAATAACGGCTCCTAAGAATCCACGAATCACAAGGCGTTTTGCCTCGGCTTCTGAGATTCCACGGCTCGTTAAGTAGAATAATTGTTCATCATCCACTTGTCCCACACTCGCTGCGTGCCCTGCCGTTACTTCATTTTCATCGATTAAAAGAATTGGGTTTGCGTCTCCACGTCCGCCTTCTGAAAGCATCAGTACACGGCTTTCTTGTTGCGCATCTGCGAATTTCGCCCCTTTAATAATATGTCCAATTCCGTTAAAGGTTAAGGTTGATTTATCTAAAATAACACCATGTTGCAAGATATGTCCGACTGAATGCGGCGCATAGTTTGTCACACGAGTATCGATTCCTTGAACTTGGCGTCCTGTAGAAATACCTATCACATTCACTTGCGAATGAGATCCATCTCCGCGTAATTCAGAGTCGAAGTCCGCAATCACATTTCCGTCATTCATAATGCCAAGCGCCCAGTTAATCGTTGCATCTTTTTCAAGATATCCACGACGGTTCACATACGCATCTGTTGATTGACCTAACGTATCAACGGCCGCAAATTGAACTTTCGCTCCTTGTTTTGCGATGACTTCTACTACAATGTTGGCTGTATTCTTTTTGTCGCCCACACTTTCAAAACGTTCCACATAAGAAACAGAGCTGTTTTCGTCTGCCACGATTAACACGTGCTTCACGAACGCTTCGTTCACTAAGTTATTTTGAACGAAATGAGATTCAATAATATCTTTTACGTCTACATTTTTTGGAATATAAATAAATACTCCTGAGTTGACCATAGCAGCGTGGTAAGCCGTTAAGCTATCTTCATCGACTGGTACTGCTTTTGTCATATAGTAAGGTTTTACGAGCTCTGGATATTGCTCCAGGGCATCGAATAAATCCATCACGAGAACGTCTTTCAATGCTGTTTCAACATTCATTTCTTCCCAGTATGATACCGCGCCTAGTTGTACAATTTTTGCACTTCCGGCTGCTGTTGGAATCACTTTTGGAAGTTCTTCAATCATTGAAGTTCCATCACCGATTGCTGATTGGAATAAGTTCCAACGGTGGAATTTCACACGTTCGATAAAAGGTAACTCTAGCGTTTTAGCAAGTTCTAACCCTTTTAAACGTGTTTGTAGAAACCACTCTGGTTCATTCTTTGTAAGAGAGAATGCGGTGATTTCTTCTGGTGTTATGGTTAATTTTGTCTCTGCCACAATCTCACTCCTACTCTTGATGTTCAATCTTGATTCCTAATTCTTCACTGATTCCTTTGTATCCTTCAGCTTCTAAGCGACGAGCAAGAGAAGCATCTCCTGTCATCACGACACGTCCGTCCATCATAATATGCACCACATCTGGTTCAATGTAGTTTAAGAGACGTTGGTAGTGTGTAATAATTAATGAACCAAAGTTGTCTCCACGCATTGCGTTTACTCCACGAGAAACAACTTTCAATGCGTCGATATCTAACCCTGAGTCGATTTCGTCCAGAATCGCGAATGTTGGTTCAATCATTAATAATTGAAGAATCTCGTTACGTTTTTTCTCCCCGCCTGAGAAGCCTTCGTTTAAGTAACGTTCTGCCATTTCTTCTGGCATGTCTAATAGAGACATTTTTTCATCTAACTTCTTGATGAATTCACGAACTCCCATTTTGTCGCCTTCCTCACGGCGAGCGTTGATTGCTGAACGCATAAATTCTGCGTTTGTCACCCCAACGATTTCACTTGGATATTGCATCGCTAAAAATAGACCTGCACGAGCACGTTCGTCTACTTCCATTTCTAAGACGTTTTCGCCGTCTAATAGGATTTCTCCTTCTGTTACTTCATAGCTTGGATGGCCCATAATGGCTGCAGAAAGTGTTGATTTCCCAGTTCCGTTTGGTCCCATAACTGCGTGAATTTCTCCAGTGTTAATCGTTAAATTAACGCCCTTCAAAATTTCTTTGTCTTCGATCGATACATGTAGATTTTTAATCTCTAAAGTTGCCACGATTCATTCTCCTTTATAATCATTCTATTCTGTATTATTTTATCCTAATTGAGAACGATTCGCAAATAGCCGCGCTTTGAAATCGTGTAATAATGCTTTTCATTTTCATGAAAATGAGGTATGATGGAACATATTTTTAAAAGAAAGGCTGATGCACATGCAAACTTATCCACTTATTGGTATTGCAGGAAATCATCGCCAAGATAACACGGAAGAAGATCGCTACATTTTATCGTATGCGCCACATGGTTTTGTCCGTGGTCTTGAAAAAGCAAAAGCGATTCCTGTCATCATTCCCATCAGTAACCCAGAATTAGCAAAAGAATTCATCTCACGGGTTGATGGACTTCTATTAGCGGGTGGACAAGACGTTTCTCCATTGTTGTACGGTGAAGAACCGCACTTAAACCTGGCACGTACTTATCCTGCTCGTGATGCGTTTGAAATTGAGCTCATTAAAGAAGCTTATAGACAACGCAAACCAATCTTTGCAGTGTGTCGTGGCTTACAAATTCTAAACGTCGCTCTTGGTGGAACACTCTACCAAGATATCGAATCACAATACGAAAATATTTCTGTGAAACATACACAAAAAACAATGCCAAGCCAACCAACACATACGATTCAAATCGCAAGTGGCAGCGAGCTTTCTCGCGTTCTTGGAACAACGACCCCAGTGAACTCTTACCACCACCAAGCGGTTAAACAATTGGCCTCTGACTTTGTTCCAGTTGCTTGGAGTACGGATGGACTGATCGAAGCGTTCGAATCTAAATCTAAGGACCAAAGTGTAGTTGCTGTTCAATGGCATCCTGAATTATTAATTGAAGATAGCAATGTGATGCAAGGTTTATTTGATAACTTTGTGGAGCGTGTCATTCGATTCAAACAAAATGCATAATAAAAACAACGAGTTTCTCAAATTTAGAAAAACTCGTTGTTTTTTATTCTATAATGAAATTTTTTTCAACAACTTGTTAATGAACCATGCAAAAGAAATACTAAATATCAGCACTAGTGCTGTGTATACCATATCATTGATTGTAGAGCTGACAAAGTACTTACCAAAGATAGCCATAAACAGCCCATGAATCATATATAATTCAAAGGAGATTTTCCCTATAAAATTTAAGTATTTATTGTCAAAGTTAAATTTCTTAATGAAAAGCAGAAAATAGAATGTAAAAATAACATTATCTATATTAGCAATCAAAGCATAGCTGTAACTATCCACGATATTTAGTTTAGAGATTATGAAATCATAACGATGAGAGATAAATAACAGTATGGTAAAGAGAATTAATAGAGCAAAATAATGATTATTTACAAATGAATCAATTTTATTTTTATATTTCGCCCATAATAACCCTACTGCGAAAGGTAAAGAACTGTTATACCACCAAAAACCATAATTCAACTGTATCGCTACAAAAATATAACATAATATAAGTAGTAAATTTATAAATATAGCTACCTCAGATTTTTTAAACAATTTAAACGATACATAAAAGAATAAATACATTAATATAATGATATTGACGAACCATCCATTAATAATTATTGTACTTCCTTTTAAAAATAGATTTATAAAGTACTCAATATTAATGGTTTGACCATTCGCTACTCTATATACTAGATATATCAAAGAAATAAAAAGAAATGGCACTAAAATTCTGGACAATCGTTTATATAGAAATCCATTCATATAATTAGGCTTATGTTCATTCTGATAATAGAGCCCATATCCTGATAAAAAGAAAAATATCGAAACAATATAAGTTCCCATATATGCAAAATTTGAAAATTCACTTCCAGTTGTGACCCATTGTGACAAATGATGGAAGATGATTCCTAATGCTAGAAATCCTTTTAATCCTAACGTAGATTTTACACCTAAATAATCATCATTCATCGGTAGTAGATAAATTAGTACTGCTATAAAAAATAAAATTATTATATCCATCTTATTACTCCTATGCACACATCTATTATTAACGTATCCTTTTTTGAAGACTCTCTAACCTTTGATATATAGAATATTAGAAATAGAGAAACGCCATAACCATACAAATGATTATGGCGTTTCCGTAAATACGTTTAATCTCTATATAAATATTTCTTTTAAATGTAGCTTTATTTCACTTCACATTGGTCACATGGAAGGTCTTCGTCTAATAAAGCGTTAAATTCCGCTTCGTCTACTCCATTTAAACGAACAATCCAGTTCTTCGCTTCTGCTAATTCATTTAAGAATTCTGGATTCTCTTCAAGTTCATCATGGAAAGCCACGACAGTTCCGCTTAGTGGAGCTAGTAATTCAGTCACTGCTTTTGCAGCTTCGACACTAATAATCGAATCTTCTGGAGAAACGGATTCACTTTTTAGTAATTCAACAAAGCTCACGTCTCCAAGATCATCTTGACCCTTTGGTGAAAGACCAATCACATATTCTGAACCGTCTTGTTTAATCCATAATCCATTTTCACTATATTTTTTCATCTTATCTCTTCCATTTCTCTTCGTAAACTTCTTCTTTAAAACCGAATGTAGCTTCGCCATTATCCAACACAAGTGGACGTTTGATAAGCATGCCATTCCTAGCGAGCAACTCTGAAGCTTCTTTATCGCTCATTTCAGGAAGTTTATCTTTTAGGCCAAGTGAGCGATACAATTCACCACTCGTATTTGCCATTTTCTTCCACTCTAAATTTTGAGCCTTTTTAATTTTCAATAGTTCTTTGGCTGTTGGTGGAGTTTCACGAATGTCTTTTTGTTCAAAGGTTACATCATTTAACTCGAACCATTTTAACGCCTTTTTACAAGTCGTACATTTTGGGTGAACATATACAATCATTTTCCATCCTCCTGACGTAAACGTAGCATTGTCGCATCTTGTTGATTCGCTCCAAATGCAGCATCTTCATCTTCAAAAATTGTACTCTTGAAGTGATAACGCATCGACATAATGAGGCCAATCCCCATCATATTTCCAAGTAAGCTTGATCCCCCTTGAGATATGAACGGTAATGGAATCCCCGTTAATGGTAAGAGTCCGATTGTCATCCCGATATTTTCAACCACGTGGAATAAAATCATCATGATAACGCCGGTTGCGATATACGTATAAAACTCATTTTTCGTATCGAAGCAGACACGAATCATTTGATAAATCAAAATAAAGTAAATAGCGATTAGGAATGTTCCGCCTAAGAATCCGAAGTTCTCTCCGATTGTCGCAAAGATTAAGTCGGACTCACGAACTGGTACATATACATCAGATACGCCGAACCCTTTCCCAAGCATTCTCCCTGAACCAATAGCCTTCAAGCTTTGGAATAATTGGTATCCATTTCCGCCTTGGTCTCCATATGGATCTAACCATGAATCGATACGCGCAAATTGGTAATTTTTAAATCCAATATTTAATAAGATTTGACGGTTGTACACTACTAAGTAAATAAGGAGTGCTCCGATTAATCCAACAACAATAATAATTGGGAGTAGGATTTTCCAGCTAATCCCTGACATAATCAGAACTCCACCTAGAATCATTAAGAATACAAGTGTTGTCCCTAAGTCATTTTGCAAGATAACGAGCACTAACGCTGGTGCTGCCCATAAAATCAATTTGACGAATAGTTGCCAGTCTGTTTGATTCGTCTTATATTTCGTCTTCATATTATGAGAAGTGGCTACTTTTGCCAAAATCAAAATATAGAAGATTTTCACGACCTCAGAAGGCTGGAATGAAAAAGTTCCAAATCTGAACCAACTCTTCGCACCTGTATCCGCAAATGTCGCGCGGTCATAGAAAAACAGAACGGCGAGTAGCATGAGGAGTCCAAAGATATAGCCCCAAGTTGTCAGTTTCCATAACTGCTCCGAATCGAATTGCATAATGACGACAATCGCCACAACCCCTACCATGTACCATACAACTTGCATGAGTACCATTCGAAGAGAGCTATTTCCAGCGATTAAATACGTTGTCGAGAATAAAGTTGCGATACTAATAAATGCTAATAATAATACAGGAAGGATGACGCCATAGTCGATTCGTGAATCTTTATCGTCATACATTAAGTTTTTCTTTTTCATCCGTTACTCCTTCAGTGTCTTTTTTCGGGTGTCTAAAGCGGTAAACAATCACATTTAACACGCCCCCTAAAATCATTACATTGGCAATAAAATACAGCCAAATCATAAATATAATCAATGTTCCAAACGCACCATTAGCCGTAAAATTGCGACCTGCGTAATGAATATAAATCGAGAATAATTGCGAAATTAATACAAAACCAATAGTGGTAAATAAGCCCCCCGGAAAAGCATACAGGAATGACCACTTCACATTAGGAATTGAATAGTACATAAAACTCATCAATAAAAAGACGGTTCCAAATAAGATTCCCCATTTTAAAAAAGAAAGATCTAAAATAATCGATGCTAAGTTGAGGGAGAAGAACTCACCCACTAATCTTAACACTTGTTCTCCAAAGATGAAGACAATCGACACCGCAAATACGATTAAAATAGCTGCCATCGCAATTACAACGGCAAAGAATCGTTCAAAAATAAAATTTCTTCTCACCGGTGCCCCGTATAACACGTTTAGTGAGCGTTGAATACTACTAAACATTTGAGAAGCCGGCCAGAATAAAATCACTAAACCAATAGAAAGTGCGCCCCCATTGAAGGTCCCTAAGTAATTTCGAAGAATTGGAAATAGGACTTCAGTGATGTTGTCCGGTAAAATTGTTTCTAATGTTTTAAACATTACATCGATAGGAATAGGTAATAATGGAAGAATATTGGCAACTAGCATAACCATTGGAATAACAGACAATAACATATAGTAAGCCATCGCTGCTGATTCAACACCAATATTAACATGCATTAAATCTTCTTGAAAAATCTGCCATAGCTTTATTCCAAACTTTTTTAGTCGTTGCACGACCTTCCTCTCCTTTCCTTTAAAACCTAGACACAATACTCTTATTATATCTTATTTATTGTATCATAATTGCCTCCTTTTTTCTTGTTGAAAGAAGTGATTTTTACGCTTTCTAAAAAAATTAATCGTTCTCCTTCTCTCCACAAAAAAATCCCAAAATTCACTTATAAGTGAATTTTGGAATCCTGACATCAAAAAAAGAGGATGCAAGCATCCTCTTTTCTAAAAGTTATTATTTACCTTCTGCTAATACGCGTTCTTGTTCAACAGCAGCTTGTCCTAAGATGTTTAAATAGTTCCATGGACGGTCGAATACTGGTTGGAAGAAGAAGTCTACATAAGCTAAGTCTTCGATTGTCATTTTGTTTTGGATTGCTAATGACAATGTGTTTGCAGAAGCTGTACAGTCGTATTTAGACATTACTTGTCCACCTACGATACGGTTTGTACCTACTTCGTAAACTAATTTCATGTAGATTTTTTCGTATGTTGGCATGAATTCTGGACGGTGGTTATCTACCACGTATACAGAACGTACATCTAATCCAAAGTGAGGTGCGCTACCTACGTTAACCCCAGTTGAACCAATGTTCCATCCGAATAAGTGTAATCCAGATGTTGATTGAGTTCCACGGTATTTCACTTTGTGACCGTTGATGTTTTTACCTACTAATGAACCCATACGTACAGCGTTAGTTGCTAATGGAATGTATGCATGTCCTTCGTTAGGGTTGTAGTTAACAGCACAGCTGTCTCCTGCAGCATATACATCTTTAACAGATGTTTCCATGTAGTCATTAACGATGATAGCACCGTTAGGCATAGTTTCTAATTGGTCTTTCACTAAGTCGTTGTTTGGACGGAAACCAACACATAAGATAACCATGTCAGCTTCGTATTCGCCACCTGAAGTTACAACTTTGTTTACAACGCCGTTTTCGCCTTCGAATGATTTAACCATTTCGTTTAAGCGAACTTGTACGCCACGTGCACGTAAGTCTTCTTCTAAGATATCAGTGAATTCTGGGTCTAAGTATTTGTTTAAGATACGGTCTAAACCGTCTACTAATGTTACTTCTTTACCTTCTAATGCAAAAGCTTCAACTAATTCGATACCGATGTATCCACCACCGACAACAACGATTTTCTTCTTGTCGTTTTTCTTAGCAAAGATTTCTTTTGCTTGGTTGTAGTTTTTACATAATTGAACGTTTTCTAATTCACGTCCTGGAATTGGAGGAAGAATTGGCCATGATCCAGTTGTAAGTACTAATTTGTCAAATGAATCAGTCTTTTCTTCGCCTGTCTTTAAGTCTTTTACTGTTAATGTTTTACCAACAGTATCGATGCTTGTTACATCGTGTTCCATACGAACAGTAGCTCCTAATGAAGCTAATTCTTCTGGACTAGAATAGAATAGTCCTTGAGGGTCTTTAACAACTCCTCCTACGTATAAGGCAATCCCACAAGATAAGAATGAAACATTATCATTTCTTTCGTATACAACGACTTCTGTTCCTGGATTGTCATTTAAAATTGTTTTAACTGCAGCAGTACCCGCATGAGTACATCCAACTACTACAACTTTCATGTATTTTCCTCCTATAAACCTGTTTGTTTATTTGTGCTAGATAAGAATTATTATTATCTATACCTCTATATGGTACACATTACACCCTAAAAAAGCAAACGATATCATTTGGTGAAAATGTTAATTTTTTCTCGTTTTTTCAATCATTTCCAACTGTTCATTATCGGTGGCCATTTTCACGTTTCTTTATTCTAAATGAGAACAGTTATCGTTATTTCATCATTAAAAAAAACTCTACTCCGTATTACTACGGAATAGAGCTTTGTATTTAGGATTCGTCCGAGTTTAGCTCTTCAAAGCGTTGTTTCATCGTCGGATTGTTCTTCACGAGTTTCTTCACGGTTAGGTCTTCCGCTTTATTATTGGCTAGGCGTAAATTATTTTCAGAAGAAAGCAATGCGGCTTTTGTCTTCTCCAGACTCTTAATCGTCTTGTCGATTTCATCAATGGCCGATTGGAATTTCTTACTTGCAAGTTCATAATTACGCGCAAATCCTTTTTTGAAGGTCTCAAGGTCTTCTTCAAAATGCGTAATATCAATATGTTGGTCACGCATCAAGGCTAACTCTTGTTTATATTGCAACGAATTTAATGCGGCATTACGAAGCAAAGTAATGATTGGAATAAAGAACTGTGGACGCACCACATACATTTTCGGATATTGGTAGGACACATCTACAATCCCTGTATTATAGAGTTCATTATCCGCTTCAAGTAAGCTCACGAGAATTGCGTATTCGCATTGTTTTTCATGACGGTCTTTATCCAACTCTTTAAAGAAGTGTTCGTTTTTCTTCTTCGTTGCTGTCTCGTCATTTTCGTTTTTCATTTCAAACATGATGGATAGAATTTCAATGCCATTCTCATCATATTCACGGTAGATATAGTCACCCTTGCTTCCCGTTTTGGCATCATTGTCCTTGCCAAATTCTGCGCGCGGGAATGCGGTCATGCGAAGACGATTAAATTCGATTTCGCAATGTTGTTCAAGGCTTTCTCCCACCATCTTCGTTGATTGTTTCGCCTTGAAATCTTTATAGAACGCAATCGCTTCGTCTTTTGCCTTTAACTCTAATTCGAATTGGTCTTTCTTTGAACGTAATTCTAATTCGTATTTTTCTTTTAGGGCCGTTTGTTGCACTTCTTGTTCTTTTTGTTGTAACTCTTTTTCTTGTTTCAATTCAAGAATCGTACGTTCTTTCGCGTGTAAATCTTCTTGGAATTTTTGTGACAATTCTACTTCTTTGAATTGGAGTTGTTGTTTTAATTGGTCCAATTCTGCTTGGAGTGCACTAAATTCTTTCTCTTTTTGATGGAGTGCTTCTTGCACATTCTTTTCTTCTTTAACATCCGCATTCTTCAATGCTAATTCAAGCGAAAGAATCTTCTGTTCAAAGTTCGCACGTTCCTCATCATATAGACGCTTTTCTTGCTCTTTTGCGAGTGCCTTTTCCGTCTCAAATTGTTTCTTCGCAAATTCCAACTGCTTATGAACATCCTCTGCAAATTCCTTATTGCGTACTTGACTCACAATATCTGCATACGAGTTCTCATCAATCGTAAAGACCGTTTGGCAATATGGACATTTAATTTCGTTCATCGAACCCCTCCTTTTTATTTCTATTTCATTCTATCACAATATCGAATTTGAGCACAGACCCAAAATAAATCATTACCATATATGGTAATGAACTATTTTTTTGCATGCAAAAACTCTCCGCGAATCACTTTCACGGAGAGTCTCACTTTACATTTATTATCCAATAAAGGCTTTGATTTGTTCCACACTTTGTGATGAGTCACAAACCACACGTACTTCGCCATCACGAGCGACTAATAAACCAGGTACTGTTGGCATATTGTATTTCGCACGGAAAGCTGCTAAAGATTCGCTAGCTCTATCTTCTGAATTGATGAAGTACATTTCTTTCCCTAATGCTTCACGCACTTCGTTGATTTTTGGAGCAAAGCGACGGCAGTATGGGCAAGTTGGACGTCCTACGAAAAGAACGACTTCCTTTCCTTCTGCGATTAACGCTTCTACTTTTTCTGCTGATGTTTCCACAAATTGGCTTACTTCTTTTTCAAATTGTTCCATGATATTCCCTCCATTCATTTTCCTTCATTATGACAACGAAAAAAGAGTAGCGCAACAAATGTGCCTACTCTTTCTTATCTTTAGGATTGATTTCTTTATATTTTTTACGAATGTATAATAAGCGGCAAATAAACGCTCCTAACATCCCGAGTGCAATCCCGCCAATGACATTGTCAATAATCATCCCAATTCCAAATCCGATAGCAATCCCAATCACCATGATAAGATTCAATACGGACATTTCTCTAATTCTGTCTTTTGGATTTTGTTCTCTCATCGCTACCTCCTACTCAACGACGTTAATATGACACATCTTCATGGCGCTTAACGCGTTATCGTGTGACGCTGGCGTTACTCCTGCGCAGGCACTTGCAACGACATTCACTGGTACATTGACAAAATGCGCTTTAGCAAGAAGTGCATTACTAATCACACAAATATCTGTACAGATTCCAATGAGTGTAATGCTTTCTAAATCTCGCACTTCTTTTTGAATGAGTTCCATTAATTTTTCTGATCCAAATGTTGGTTTTTCAACGCCTTTTGCATGACGACTCTCTAAGGCTTTTTGGATTTGTGGATTTAACTCCCATCCTTTAGACCCTCTCACGCAGTGCACGACTGGCAAGTGACGTCCTTCCTCTGTTTGAAGATAGTCTTCACTATGAGTATCTAGTGTATAAAATACCTTTCCATCGAAATTTTCAATCACCTCAACGGCATGGTCGATAATGGCTACGGCTTCTTTTGAGCCAAGCACTCCATCGACAAAATCATTTTGCATATCCACTACAACTAAAGCTTTCATTGTTTTCCTCCTATTTATGTAAAAATGCTTTACGGAAACTAAAATAATACAATCCAACGAGAATATATCCAATTCCTACAGCGATGATTGTTGCTGCCCCAAAGGATTGAAATAGCTGGTATGAAACCGTGACACCAATTCCAAAGAACAGCATGCTCGTAAAATAAAAGAGCACTTTCCAACGATCCTTAATCTGACCGCGTATCAATCGCCCAAGAACCACGCCAATATCCGTTAAATAACCGGTAAAGTGAGATGTTCGTACGATAATTCCATGGTAGTAAATGAACATTCCATTTTGTGTTCCGACAACAAACGAGAAGAAATATAACCATTTCTCGTCGCGTAATCCAAACAGAAATAATAGAAGCATCATACTTCCGAACATCATTAATAATACTCCATACCGTTTTGTCGGTTCAAATTTTTTCTTCGAAAACAGAAATCCCGACAAGACTCCGCCGCCAGAAAAACAGAGAATCATTCCTAGTAAATGGAGCATTGTCCCCCATTCTTCTTCATTGAAGGACAAAACAAATTGCGTAATATTCCCAGTAAAGTGCGTTGTTGGCGTGAAAAATAGTAATAGTGTGACAACATTGACCATTCCCGCTAACGTACTAAGAAGTGCAATCCAAACATCAAAATAAAAACGTTCTTGTTTTTCCATGAGCCCTACTTTCTAAGCCATATACTATAATAAAGGATTCCCCAGATTGCGATATTCAATAGGAATGTCCACATAAAATAGTGTTTCCGCTTTTTATGGTTAAAAATCACTAACCCAAGTAGCCCACCAAAACCTCCACCAAACAAACCAATCCCAAGCAATATTTTTTCCGGAACGCGCCACTTTCTCATGACGGCACAAAGCTTATCAAAGCCCATCAATACAAATAGCAGCCCATTTATTCCAAAAAAGTACAGTGGAATGACGTTATTCTTTAAGTCTTCCACTACTTGGCAAACCTTTCTTCGAGGTCGCTCACTTCAAAAATATACTCTCCACCATCGACAAGACACGGAACTCCCACCATTCCCTGTTCTTTACGTGGAGTAAATACTTCTTCAGTATCTCGTACTCTCAAGAATTCTTTTAAGTTTCTCATGCTCGCTGTAATATCCACTTCACGAGCGGTTACGCCCAGTCTTTCCATTGCCGCTTTAAACGGTGCTGTATCTGGACATAAACTACTAAAATAGAGTGTTCTTTCGTTCATTTCATTTCTCCTTTACTACTTTCCAATCGTTTGTTGGAGGGCTTGTCTTGCTAATTGATCCGCACCTCTATTTTCACTTTCAGGAATCCACTTTACAAATAATTGCGAGAAGTCTTTCAGTTTATTCTGGATTTCCTTTAAAACGATTCGATTTGCTTCTTTTTTCGTATATCTTTTCGAAATGGCATCAGCAGTCACCTTGGAATCAGTATGCATGAAGATTAATTCTTCCTGAAGCCCTTCCTCTAACAACCAACCTAACGCCCAATTGATAGCTGTGAATTCCGCTAAATGATTATCCATTTTTTCTTCCACAGAAATCTTAAACGGCAATTGTTCGCCATCTTTTAGCACGAGGACTCCCAATCCTACGTCTCCGGGATTTCCATTCACGGCCGCGTCTGTATAGACTTTAATCATTTCCGACAATGACCACATGCGTCGCCTGAACGCCGTGCGCTCCTCTTGTAATTTCAAAAGTCACCTGTTGGCCTTCTTTCAACGACTTGAATCCTTCTTGTGCAATCCCTGTGAAATGCACAAAAATATCTTCATCCGTTTTTGTATTTTTGATAAATCCATACCCTTTTTCGTTGTTAAACCATTTTACAATTCCACTTTCCATGTGAACTCCCCCTTTAATGTACCTTTATTATACTGTGTTTTCTCTTATTACACCGAAACTATGCCTTCAATGTACGAATAAATGTCTCATCATTCTCGTACAAGCTTAATAATAAATTCTCTCGTTGTAGCTGTTCCTCTATCCATTCCGCACCATCACTGAAATAACGGTCTATAAATGGACTAACGCGAAGAAAATCTGATTGCGCCTTTTGCAATAACAGTTCTTTCATCTCTTCTTCCAAAGCGTTTTGCGTATCAATCAGTCGTTCAATTTCCACAAATACTGGATGATCATAGACCGAAACCACTTCTGATTGATCGACTTCGACCACCTTTTCGCTAAACGCATCATAGTATCGAATCTTTGAAGTCTTCCCATCCGTTAACCAACATTCTATTAAGAACCCTTTCCAAAACAGTTGTGTCAAAGGGCTCATCAAAAACGCTTCGATAACGGTCCATTTCAATGGTGTTTGCATCAACATCAAGGTTGTTGCCATATAGTCATTCTGCTCTTCGGTTAATGGCTCGTCTTTTTTCAAGCGTTCACTTAATTGTTGTAGCTTCTCGACTTCTGCTTGCGTAAAGCGATTCTTTTCCTTTTCGCATAGCAATGTACACTCTAGAACCTTATCCATTCCAAGTGCAGCAATCACATTTTCGTGAACCAGCCAAGCCTCTACTTGTTTAAATTGCTCATTTTGAATCGCTACTTTTATTTTCCACATCCAGTAGCTAGATTCACTCGGCAGCTTTAATTGATCTTCTTCGATATAATACGTCAGGTCATCCCACCGATTCGCCTTCTCAAGCAATTGGAAAAACTCTTCAATCTCATCGATATACTCATTCTTCTGTACTTTTTCTTCAAAGGCATCGATGGCATTCTCCACAAACGTTTCGAATTCTTCTTCTGAAAGTACTTCTAGTTGTTTCTTTTCCTCGCTCATACACGTCTCCCCTGTCTTATACCTTTCCATTATACTTTAAAGGCGGGCAATTAGAAAGCACACAAATAAAAAAAGGCTCATGACAATTCGCCATGAACCTAACCTTTATTCTTCCTCTAGTGGTAGAAATTCTACAATATCTTTGAAATTAACAACCGTTCGCGATTCACAAATATCTTTCATGCATGTATTGGATTCATTCCAATCAATCACAACGATGGCACTATTCGCCAATAATTTATAGATAATCCCAATCATTTCTTGTTCTCTAAAAGTAAATCGAATGCGATTGCCGACTTCCGGACGAATCGATTCTTTTACTTGCAGAATAATTCGAACCCCTTCATCATAGGAGACCCCTAACAAATGCGCAATTCTCGATTTGCTCGTCCCTTTTCGAAGTTCTGTTTCCACAGTACTCTTGACATCTTTCGTGACACGTTTCGCCATTGCTTTCGCCTCTTTTCACGCCTGGCCAAAATCCTACACTACACACTCATCAAATTTATTATATCACAAATCGGTCCTTCTGTGGGCTAAATTTACTAATTTTCTGATTTAAAGGCTTTTCTTTTATGAAAAATTGACGCCTTTCATAAATAAAATTTGCTTTTCGGCGACTTTTTCAGGAGTTTTTGCTCATTCGTGAACATATATTTGTAAAACGCATACATTTCCACTATACTTTAAATGTAATGAATGGAGGGATTTTAATGTTAGACCAATCAATCACGATTTTAAAATATGAGTACCATATTGCGCCGGGAAGTTATTTCCACGTGGAGACACCTTGGGTAAAGGATGTTAGCGAGATTAAAACGGTCATCATTGATCAAGATAATGTATTTACGAAGATGTTAAGTATTTACCCTAATAACTTCGTAATGTTTTTAGAGCAATTCCCTGAATATAGTATTTACCGGACAAATGTTCCGCTAGAACTTATTCCAACCGGCGATTCATACCGCGTTTGTTTTGATCAAGCGTGATTACAACTGCAAAAAAGCAGAACTTGGACAATCTTATTTCTCTGCGTCCGAGTTCTGCTTTTTCATTTATTCTTCTATGGGTGCGAGTAAGCGTAGTCCGTTTAAGAGTACTAAAATCGTACTTCCTTCATGTAACATAACTCCCCAGCCGATGTTTGTTAATCCAAAGAAGTTAAGGACTAGGAGCATCACAACGATTGACATCGCAAAAATCATATTTTCTAAAATCACACGATGTAATTTCTTACTAATCTTATGCGCCGAAACGAGTTTTTGTAAGTCGTTTTTCATGATGACGATATCACTTGTTTCAATCGCAATATCTGTCCCATTTCCCATCGCAATACCGACGTCTGCTGTCGCAAGAGCTGGCGCATCATTCACGCCATCCCCCACCATCGCTGTTAATCCATAGCGTTCTTTTTGAGACTGAATCTTTTCTAATTTTTCTTCAGGCAATACATTGGCAACAACTTCTTGTACTCCAAGCTTCATCCCAATCATTTCAGCCGTTTCTCTTGAATCCCCTGTGATCATTGTTGTATGCACCTGTTGACTCTTGAAGTAATCGAGCACCGCTTTTGACGCTTCGTTTGGAAGGTCCATGAACGCCATCAAACCAACAATTCTATTGTTTTTTACAACCGTTACAACTGTCTTGCCTTCGCTTGCCCATTCTTTCATACGAGACGCAACTTCATTAGAGCGGTCAACGGTGTCCAGTGGTTTAATAATATGAATTTCTTCGTTTCGAACGACACTTCGAACACCTTGTCCGACAAGTACTTCCACTTCAATTTCTTCTTCAAGCACTGTCCAGTCGCTGAATTTTTGAACGACTGCTTGCGCCAGTGGATGCGTCGATTGTTTTTCCATCGCAACCACTGCTGGAATCATTGTTTCATCTTCAAACCAGTAATCTGTCAACTCTGGAGTTCCTTTTGTCAAAGTACCTGTTTTATCAAATGAAATCACGCGTAGGTCTTGTAATTGAGAGATGGCTGCTCCACCTTTTGCTAAAATTCCCATTTTAGATAAACGAGACATCGCTGCTAAAGTTGCTGGAACGGCACTTGCTGCTAAGGCACATGGAGATACCCCGATAAGGTAAACCATTCCACGGTAAAGTGTTGTATTTAAATCCCATTCCATTAAGAAATATCCAAATAATAGGAAGATTGGCCAAAGGATTAAAACGGCATTTACATAAATTGGTTCGATTTTTTGAATAAAGGTCGCTTGCTTGTTCATTGAACCTTGAGCATTTTCCACAACCTTCATAATTTTCGCAAAGACCGTATCCGTACTTTCTGCAGTTACTCGCATTTCGATACGGCTTGATAAGTTCACTGTACTCGCGAACACTTCATCTCCCTCGCCTTTTGAACGAGGCATGCTTTCACCTGTAATGGTCGCTTCATCAATCGATGTTAATCCTTTTGTGATGACTCCATCGATTGGCACTTGATCGCCATGCAATACTTCTAATGTATCCCCAACTTTTAAGCTAGCCACGTCAACGACAACCACTTCTCCATTTTCTTGGATGAGACGTGCTTGCGTTGGATTCATTTGTAATAACGCTGTTAGCGACTTACGGCTTTTCTCTTCAACATATTCTTCAAGGAAGTGTGCTCCCGCAAAAATTAAAATCAGTAGAGCTCCTTCTTCCGCATTTCCAATTAACACTGCGCCAACTGCCGCAAGTGTCATTAAAATATGCACATTCGGTTGGAATTTTCCTTTCTTTTTGGTTTTTTCAATAGTATCTTCAACACCTTCCATCGTTACATGGTAACCTGAAAGGATGACAGTTAGAATGAATAGAATATTCGCAATCCCGTTCCCCATATATTGAAGAACCATCCCGATAATGTAAAGGACTAGTCCTGCAATATAAAAGATAACTGCTTTACTATCATCGTGGTTGTGACCTTGACGATGTCCATGTTCATGATGGTGCTCATGCTCGTGATCGTGGTCGTGATCTTCATGATGCAAGTAATGATCTTGGCATGTTTCTCCTTCATGAGTTTCTTCTTTATTCAAAAGGTGTTCAAATTTATGTTTTAGGTTATGTGTTAGCTCTTTGAAATCCATGATATCTCTCCTTACTATTTCTTGTTAATCACATAATACATGAATGAACATTCATGTGTCAAGAGATATCTTAAAATTATTCTAAATTATTTTTAGATAAAAAAAGAGACTGGCCGAAGCCAATCTCTTTTGGTGTTTCTATTAACGACGACGTTCTTGGATACGTGCTGCTTTACCACGTAAGTTACGTAGGTAGTATAATTTAGCACGACGAACTTTACCGTAACGAACTACTTCGATTTGTGCTACACGTGGAGTGTGTAATGGGAATGTACGTTCCACACCAACACCGTTAGAAACTTTACGTACTGTGTAAGTTTCGCTGATGCCAGCACCACGACGTTTGATAACAACGCCTTCGAAGATTTGGATACGTTCGCGAGTTCCTTCAACAACCTTAGCGTGAACACGTACAGTGTCACCAGGACGGAATGAAGGGATATCTGAACGTAATTGTTCTTGAGTTAATTCTTCGATTAATTTGCTCATGTTTTTTTCTCCTTCCAACAAACATTCATGACTTGGCATTTTTCCAATCAGCGGAATATCGTTATCTCTGAGTGAAGTCTCACTCACTCGAAATATACTATCATACTTGCCTATCAAATGCAAGCAAGATTATCAATTTTTTTGACGATTTTTCTCCATAGAAAAACTACGAAGAATGCTCTTCACAGCAGTGTTCGCTTGCTAAGTTATAGAGTTCTAATACGTGGTGATCTTCAAGCGAATACCACACGTGTTTTCCGACTTTTTCTGCCTTCACGATATGATGTGCACGAAGTTTTTTCAACTGATGGGAAATCGCAGACTGCTCCATCCCGGTACAGTTCATTAAGTCTTCTACACATAATGGTTCGCGCTGCGTCAATAGCGTAATAATATTGAGTCTTGTTGCATCCCCAAGCAACTTGAAGAGCTGCACCATTTCACTACGCCCTTCGTCCTTAGACAACAGTGCTTGAAATGCTTTAATTTCTTCTGCATTTAGATGTTCCGTCATCTAGCATCCCTCTTCCTCTTTTACTTCTTGTAGTAACTTTGCTTCCTCTTTTGAGAGTTCATACTTTTCTAGTAAATCCGGTCTTCTTAAATACGTCTTACGAAGCGACTCTTTCATTTGCCACTGTGCAATTTTTGCATGATTGCCGCTAAAGAGAACTTCTGGAACTTCCATTCCTTTATATTCTCTAGGACGTGTATATTGTGGGTGTTCCAGTAATCCTGTCGAATGCGAATCCCCAACAGCAGACGCGTCATTTCCTAATACATCTGGCAAGAGTCGCACCGTGGCATCAATCATCACAGTTGCGGCTAATTCCCCACCGGTTAAGACGAAATCTCCAATCGAGTATTCATCCGTCACAAGCGTACGAATGCGTTCGTCATAACCTTCATAGTGGCCACAAATAAATACCAAATGTTCTTCCTTCGACAACTCTTCGGCATCCTTTTGCGTAAATGTCTTTCCAGCTGGGTCCATTAAAATCACACGTGGCATCGTCTCAGGAGAACGCTCACGAATCGAAGCAAGTGCTAAGTCGATTGGCTCTACTTTTAGCAGCATCCCAGCTCCACCACCGAATGGATAATCGTCGACATGATTATGTTTATTGTTTGAAAACTGACGGAAATCCGTTGTCTCAAATTCAATTTTCCCAGCTTCAATGGCCTTCCCGATAATCGATTGCGTCATCGGTCCTTGTACCATTTCAGGGAATAATGTTAATACATCAATCTTCATCTTAATCGATCAACCCTTCCAATAAATGGATATAAGCTTTCTTTTCTTCTTTATCAACTTTATAAACGACTGGTTCAATAAATGGAATCAAGAGTTCTTTCTTTCCTTTTTGTTTTACAACCCAGACATCATTTGACCCTGGAGAAAGAATTTCAGTGACTTTCCCAAGTACTTCGCCTTCATCCGTTACGATTTCAAGTCCGATAATTTCGTGGTAGTAAAACTCATCATCTTCAAGTTCTGTCAACTGCTCCTCGGCTACCTTAAGGAGACATTCTTTGTATTTTTCAACATCTTCGATACGGTTCATTCCTTCGAACGTTAACAAATCAAAGTTTTTATGACGACGATGACTAGCCACCGTCACAAACGTTAGGAACTCTCCATCTTTAAAAATGGCTAATTCTGTCCCTTTTTTATAACGTTCTTCAGCAAAATCTGTCGTTGAAATCACACGTACTTCTCCACGAAGTCCTTGTGTATTTACGATTTTTCCTACTTTATAAAAAGTTGTCATTCCATTACCTCCTTAAAAGAGTCGTTCTACAATAATCTTAAGCGTCTCATCCGTTACTTCAATATCGTAATCATCAATACATTGACCAAGGATGCAATAGTTTTTATCACGATTATGCGATCCCATCAACGAACTGTACATCGAATCTAATTCTAAGTGTTTTTCTACAGATAATCCTACTTCTAATAAATCTAAGTCTTCCGGTAATTTTGTATACGGCGCTGTGCACGTAATCGTTGCTTTTTCATGCGGTACATACACGACATGCGCTGTTACATCATACAATTCGTGATATAAATAGTAGTCCACCATTTCCTTCACGATACGTTTCACAAAATCCTTTTCTGTTGCCATTATCCCTCAGCCTTTCTTTCGTTTATATCTTGACGAATTCCTTCAAAAATTTCAAAAATTGGTACGAGAACTGCTGCAACGAATCCTCCCGCGAATCCATTGTTATAAAGGTTTAATCCACCATGCATTACAACCACGTGGCTCACAAGTGTAATGTGTACAAACCCTGCAATCACCCCAGCAAGCGGTCCATAATATCCGCTCACCGGCGCTAATGTCGTTCCAAAAATCGCAGCCACAAGTGCACTCGTACTTGCCACGTCAACTCCTGTTAAGTAGCAGCCAATCATAATCCCTACTAGAACAGGAACCGTATTTTTCACTTGATTCCCGAAGGCTCCAAAACTCATCGCTCCGATAATACTACCGACAATCGGACCATTGAGTTGCCCACCATTAATCATCACATAACCTAATAGGATGAGCCCCATAATACTCATATTGAATGTCACTGTAGCCAAGTTTGTCATCTCTACGAAGTCACTTGGCAGACGTCCTGATAGTTTCAAGAGTAATTTAAAGTGATATTTTTCTTTCTTTTTAAAATGAAGATAGAAACTTGTCGCAAGTAAAACCACACAAAGTCCAATTAAGATTCCATATAAAATCAGCGGACTTTCTGTATTCGCAAGCGTCTTTGTTTCTACTTCGATTTCAAATGCATTTAGAAATCCTAGGACGACCATCCCAACGATTCCAGCTGTAAACCCAACGTTATACAAGCTGAACCCTTGATGGAACCCTAAATATTGCGTTGATAATTGTGGCAAGATAAATCCAATAAAGATTCCAAGCGCATACGCCACAAGAATGCTCCAACCACTTGGCAAAGCTCCTCCAAAAGCAAGGAAAGAAACAAGTGGTCCTAATGCCGACCCAAACAATCCGACAATGACATAATTTCGATAATTCTGCTTTGTGACTTTTGCATAAATCCATACGCCTAGCATAAACGGAATACTGTTAAAAAGGTTTTTCCCGAAGAATGAGAATCCTGCAAGCATCCCCAAACTCCCAATAACGGTTCCGTTAACAGGAATTTCTAATTTCTTATAACTATAAATATTTATCAGAAGCATAATAGCCACATTCAATAGCGTACTTCCGACAGACGCAATTTGCATATAATCCGTAAACAACTGACTTGGCGAAATTAATATCGTAATCATTCCATCAAGTAGTCTCTGTGGTGATTCAAGACAAAATGCAAGTAACATCAAAATAGCGGATAGGCCAAATAAATAATAATATTGTCGATTCATTTGTTCTTTTAATATCGGCTTTTTCTTCATAAGGTCTTCCCTTCAACTATAATTTTACTCACTTATCATACCAAACTCACGAAAAACAATCAAAAACCCGAGTACTAACAACAATAAAAGAACACTCGTTATACCGTATACGGTATAATGAGTGATACCTTATACGGTATCACCCACCTTTTCTTCCACTCTAACTCAACGCAGAAATCCATATACTGTAGCACTAACAATTTTAAGCACCTCGTTCAAAGCACACACCTTTTTCTGTCTCTTCCCCCGGTGAAGCCTTGCAGAAATCCAACTTTTTTTATAGTACCAACGATTACAAGGCGCTCCATTCCCAGCACACACCCTCTTCTGTCTCTTCCCCCGGCAAAGCTTTGAAGAAATCCAACTTTTTTATAGTACCAACGATTACAAACCTTTCGGATTCTATACTAGCAGTACTAGGGGATAGCATTCAAAGTGAATTATGGACTCTTAAAAATTTATTTTTTAGAGTCCATTTGAATCTTGAAAGAGATTGAGACCATAGGCTCAATCCGGTGCCCTAGTACAGCTAGTATAGAGACAATCCGAAAGGATTGACGTAATCGTTGGTCTAATTATGTATAACAAAAAAAGCCTTGGATTTCTCCAAGGCTTCGTCCTATTAATCTAGGTTCTCAATACTAAGACGCACACGTTTTGGTCCGCGAGTACGAACACTATAAGTAATCGTACGGATTGCGCGAGCCACACGACCTTGTTTACCGATCACACGACCGATATCTTGAGGATTCACGCGTAAAGTATATTCCATGAATTCATCTGATTCAGAGATGTCGATACGAACATCATCAGGGAATTCAACTAATGGTTTAACCATTGACAATACTAATTCACTAATCTCAGGCATTCTTTTCACCTCTCCATCGAATTGTCGACTTTATAGAAATTACTTAGAAAACTTTGATTCGTGGAATTTCTTCATGATACCTTGTTGTGATAACAAGTTACGAACTGTATCAGAAGGTTGCGCACCGTTTGCTAACCATTGTAATGCTAATTCTTCATTGATTGAAACTTCAGCTGGGTTTAATAGTGGGTTGTATGTTCCGATTGTTTCGATGAAACGACCATCACGTGGTGAACGTGAATCAGCTACAACAACACGGTAGAAAGGACTTTTCTTAGAACCCATACGTTTTAAACGAATTTTAACTGCCATAATTTACACCTCCATGTATTAATCTCACAGTTACATAGTTTAGCAGATGGAAGGATGCTTGTAAAGTATTTTCTCTTTACACCTTTAACTTTTTTTGTAAAAAACGCTCTAAACCCTACTCCCACTAGCAATAAATAGTAATTTTCATCGTTTTTTGATATAATGGACAAAAATATGTATAAATGAAAAGAGTTGAACTTATGTCAGAACAGAACCAAACTCCAGATTGGCGCGAGGCTCTACTTTCTATTTGGAACAAACCGATTCTTAAAAATATGCGTTTTATTTTTAATATTGCTTATTCAGTCCTTAAAAACATTTTCGTAATCGCAATTCTAGCACTGATGCTTATTGGTGTATTCGGAGGCGGGATTGGACTTGGATACTTTGCAAGTTTGACTTCCAATGAAGAACCTCTTACTCAAGAACAAATGAGTGATGCCATCGGAAATCTCAACTTAATCTCAAGTTTCTACTATCAAGATGGAACGAAGATTTCAGATGTAAATACTGATGAGTTACGTATTGTAAAACCTTTATCAGAAATTTCGCAATATGTAAAAGATGGAATCATCGCAACAGAAGATAGTTCATTCTATGATCATAACGGGATTGTTCCTAAGGCTCTTATCCGTGCCCTCTTACAAGAAGTTGCTTCTTCTGATTCAGGCGCAACGGGTGGATCTACCTTAACACAACAATTAATTAAACAACAGATTTTAACAAGCGAAGTTACTTTCAAACGTAAAGCCAATGAAATTCTTTACGCATTACGTCTTGAAAAACACTTTACAAAAGACCAAATCTTAGAAGCTTACTTAAATGTTTCTCCGTTTGGACGTAATCATAACGGGTTAAATATCGCCGGTATCGAAGAAGCCGCTCAAGGTGTCTTCGGGGTTTCCGCAAAAGATTTATCATTACCACAAGCAGCGTATCTTGTTGGGATGCCTCAAAACCCAATTGTTTACACACCGTATACAAACATCGCAACGATGAAAGAAGACGTGTCTGCTGGTGTAGAACGTATGAAGACTGTTCTATTTAGTATGTATCGTGAAAACAAAATTACTAAAGAACAATACGAAGAAGCGCTTGCGTACGACATTACGATGGACTTCCTTCCTCCAAAAGAGCTCACTTCAAACCGTCAATCATACTTATATCAAGCTGTTCATCGTGAAGCGGTTAAAGTCTTAATGACAAAAGCAGCTGAGAAAAACAAATTGACGTATAACGATGTGAAAAACGATTCAGAGTTATATAGTAAATACTATAATGAAGCTGAGCGCGAATTAAGCTCTTCAGGTTACCGTATAACATCAACTGTTGACCAAAAAGTATACGATGCGATGCAAAAAGCCATTGCTGAAGGCGGGGACTTAATCGGACCAACGTATAACACTCAATATGTTGATCAAAGTACTGGTGAAACTAAAACTCAAAAAGAGCCAGCTCAAAACGGTGCTGTGTTAATTGAAAACAAAACAGGTCGTATTCTTGGTTTCGTCGCAGGTCGTGACTTTGAAGCCAACCAAGTGGACCACGCGTTCTCAACACACCGCTCTCCTGGTTCAACCATCAAACCAATCTTGGTGTACGCGCCAGCGATTGAAAACAACTTAATTTATCCAGCAAGTATTGTTCCGGATACGAAGATTAGTATCGCACAAGGAAACGGAACTTACTGGCAACCAACCAACTATGGTAACTCAATTACGAACCAATTCTTAACGGTTCGTTACGCACTGTTCAAATCATTAAATAACCCAGTAATTAAGATTTACCAAGCAATGCTTCAAAAAGGCATTAACGCTGGTGAATACTTGAAGAAAATGGGGATCACTGAAGGTATCGGTGAAGATGAATATCAAAATATCGCCCTTTCAATCGGTGGTACGAGAACAGGTCCTTCTGTAAGAGAACAAACAAGTGCCTTCTCTACACTGGCAAATGGCGGTGAACACCACGAATCATACTTAATCGAAAAGATTGAAGACTCTCGTGGAAATGTGATTTACCAACACGAAGATAAATCAGAGCGCGTCTTCTCAGATGCAACAGCGTTCTTAACAACAAATATGTTACAAGATATTGCAAGCTCTACTATCTTCTACAACATTAAAGGAAATATGGGATTCAGTTCTGATTTAGCTGGTAAAACAGGTACTTCAGAAAACGAGATTGATAACTGGTTTGTAGCTTACACTCCAACAGTTACTCTTGGTTCATGGATCGGATATGACAACTTCTATAACGCTCGTTACGCCATCACTGGTGGAGACGGATACGGCGAACCAACGATGCGTAGTCAACGTCAATGGACGAACTTGATGAGAGCTGCATACGAAGCAAACCCTGAATTGATTGGTAAAGAAACAAGCTTTACGCAACCAGACTCTGTTTATCGTGATTCTGTCGTATCAACAACTGGTACAAAAGCAGGTTCATTTAAAGCAGAAAACGGTGGTACTTATTCAATCGGTGGTTCTATGACAACAGATTGGTTCAAGAAGAACTTCCCTCCTATGAATCCAAAATACGACTTTATGGTAGGTGCAACTCCAGAAGAATTAAATCGATTCTGGAATAAATCTTCATCTTCTAGCGATAAGAAAAAAGAAGAGGAGAAAAAGAAAGAAGAAAAGAAACCTGAGACAACTCAAGCACCAACAACTCAAGCGCCAGCAACTCAAGCGCCTACTCCTCAACCTCAAACAACAAAAGCACGTTAATCTAAATAACAGAAAGGCTGGATAATGTCCAGCCTTTCTGTTATTTCCTTCTATTCTCTATAGTATAAAAAACAGCCTATTCTATGTGATAGGCTGTTCGTTTATTCTTACTTTGTTGTGTTTCGTAACTCAATCTTGTAAGGTAATGTGATTTCAGATTCTACAATCTCTTCTTTATTCATAATCTTTGTCAATAGACGCATTGCTACGGCACCAATGTCATATAAAGGTGGTGCAATTGTTGAAAGAATTGGACGTGTCATCTTCGTTAATTTAGAGTTATTGCTTGAGATGATTTCGAATTTCTCAGGAACCTTAATTCCTAAGTCGATTAATCCATTTAATAATCCTACTGAAGTTTCGTCGTCTGTTACGATTGCAGCTGTTACGCCAGCTTTATGAATACGTTCTGCTACAGATTCACCTGCATGGTATGTCAATGGCACTTCGTATACTAATTTCGGATCGAATTTAATACCCGCTTTCTCTAAAGCTGCTTTATATCCTTCTAAACGTAAATCTACAGAAGCAACATTTTTCAACGCAGCTGTTACGAAAGCCACTTTCTTATGTCCGTTTTCAATTAATGTTTCAACCGCTTCTTGAGTCGCTTCTTTATAATCAATATTGACAGACGCAATTTCATGTTCAGCATCCATTGTTCCTGCTAAAACAATTGGTGTTTTAGAACGAATGATTTCAGTGCGTAATTCAGGTGTTAAATGGTTTCCCATATATAAAATACCATCTACTTGTTTTGACAATAATGTGTTTAACACTTGAATTTCTTTATGATTATTTTGGTCAGAGTTCGCTAGAATAATGTTGTATTTATACATTGTCGCAATGTCATCAATCCCACGCGCTAAGCTCGCAAAGTAAAGGTTTGTGACATCTGGAATGATGACTCCAACAGTCGTAGTTTTTTTACTTGCAAGTCCACGAGCAACGGCATTTGGACGATAATCTAATTCATCGATAACATCTAGCACTCTCTTACGAGTCGCTGGTTTTACGTTAGGGTTCCCATTTACTACACGTGATACTGTAGCCATGGATACATTTGCTTCACGAGCAACATCATAAATCGTAATTGTTTGCTTTTCCATCTACAAATCTCCTTTGTGCATCTTTTCATCTATTCATAGGGTAGCACTTTCATAAATCTTTTGCAAGCGTTTAACAACAATTTTCATATAATTTTTGAAACTATTTACATCATTGATGCAATAATATGCTACAATAGATTCAAGGAGATGAAATTATGAAACTAAACGCTACTTTTATGCAATTGGAAAGTGAAATGAAAGAAAAACAAAATCCGATTGTTTTTATCCAAAATCCAGAGACCATTCGTCTTTTGACAAAATTCTCAACAGAACCACATGAACGAATTGTAGCCCTGGTATATACACCTGGTGCTACTCCACTACTCTTCGTTCCTGCATTAGAACATCAAGTCGCTCAAAAAGCTGAGCCCGGCTTTATCGTGAAGAGTTATCAAGACCATGAAGATGGTTGGAAACTCTTATCCGATGCGATTAAAGAACACTTCCCTACAGAGCTTAATTTCGCCGTGGAAAAAGTGGACTTCTCACTCTTTGCAGCTGAACAATTGCAAAAGCACTTCCCTGGTATTCAGTTCTCAGTTGACTTAACACCAATCGTACAACAACTTCGTCTCGTAAAAGACACAGAAGCCATCGATAAACTCGTCTACTCAGGAACCTTTGCCGATAAAGCCATTGAAATTGGAAAGAAGGCCTTGAAAGTTGGCATTACAGAACGTGAAGTCGTTGCCATTATCGAATTCGAAATGAAAAAACTAGGTGTCTCTCAAATGAGCTTTGATACAATGGTGCTCTTTGGAGACCACGCTGCGGATCCTCATGGCGAACCTGGAGACCGTACCCTTAAAGAAAACGAGTGGGTCCTCTTTGACCTAGGAACGATGGTCGATGGTTACGCAAGTGACATTACTCGTACGGTCTTCTTTGGAAGTGAAAGCGCGAAAGACCCACGCCATCAAGAAATCTACGACATTGTCCAAAAAGCGCACGATACAGCTATCCAAGCAGTAAAACCTGGCATGAAAGCTAGCGAAATTGATAAAATTGCTCGTGACATTATTGCAGAAGCGGGATATGGTGAATACTTCATCCACCGCCTTGGACACGGCATTGGTCAAAGCGTTCATGAGTTCCCTTCGATTATGGAAGGAAACGATATGGAACTCGTTGAAGGAATGTGCTTCTCTGTTGAACCTGGTGTGTATATTTCAGGTGACTACGGCGTTCGCATCGAAGACTGCCTAGCCGTTACAAAAGATGGCGCTAAACTCTTCACAGCCGTTAAATATGAATTCTAATCAAAAAATAAAAGCCTGGGGAAGTTCCCCAGGCTTTCGTTGTTTATAAATAAAATTAAGCTTCTTCTTTAACGTCTTCAGCTTTTTCTTTAACGTCTTCAGCTTTTTCTTTAACGTCTTCAGCTTTTTCTTTAACGTTTTCTGCTAATTCAGCAACCACTTCAGCTGATTCTTCTTTGTGTTTAGCAAAGTTTCCTTTTACTTTATCAACTGTTTCGCTAAATTGGCCTTTTAAGTTTTCAGTGTGTACTGCAACTTGGTCTTTTAAGTTAGCTGCTTGTTTAGAAACTTGTTCTTTTAAGTGTCCAGCTTGTTCTTGTAAGTTAATGCGAATATCTTGTGTTGAAGTTTTAGCTACTTCTGCAAATTCAACACCTTTTGCACGTGCGATTTCACCGTATTCTGATAATTGTTCTTTATAGCGATCTGCTTCTTTCGCTAAATCTTCACGTAATTCTTTACCTGATTTTGGTGCAAATAATAAAGCTGTTACTGCTGCTGCAGACGCTCCGATAAATGCTCCTAATAAAAATCCACCTGATTTACTCATGTTCAACACTCCGTTTCATTATTTTACTTTTTTCTTCTTTGAAAGAATCGTTCTTCCAAAATTAAATGCCGCAACTGCACGGCTTGTTTTTGAAAGCTTCACTGCTTTTGTTGCTAGATTACGAGATGATGTATTTACATCAGAAATCGTCACACCTAAATCGCCTGCCGCTATAAACAACGGATTGGTCACTCTAAGTTTGCCGTTCACGTCATCTACAAGTACATTTGCTTTATTTAATAATCCTTCAACTTCAATTGAAAGACTATCAACATCTTTTGTAATGACTTCTAATGAATGATTCACGTTATCAACGGTTTTATTTAATCTTGATAAAATCGGTGATACTTTCACAATTACAAAAACCACTAATGCTAATAAAGCACATGCAGCAATTAATGCAGCAATCTCAATACCTGTCATTGAGCCATTCCTCCAATCTTATAGTATAAATTAATGATAACACTTTCTCATGAAAAATACCATAAAATTATTACTGGAAACTGCACTACTTTCAATCATTTTTTACATATGGTACACTTATTTTATTACTAATAAAGGGTGACAAATATGCACAACGTCTTATGGATAGATTCCATTTCAAATTTCTTCAGCAATTACTGGAATTCCTTTGATTGGGAATCCATTTTATCGAATATCTTTACGAAATTATTATCACTAATCTTATTATTCCTAGTTTTCTACTTTGGAAAGAAGTTTCTACATTTTCTATTTAAGAAAACCATTCTTTCCTCTGTAAAAGTCGTTCGTCAAAGCGAAAACAGACAAAAGACGATCGTGAAGCTCTTAGAAAATATGCTCGATTATTTCCTATACTTCATCTTAATCTACTGGATTCTTTCCATTATCGGTGTTCCAATCTCTAGCTTACTTGCTGGTGCTGGAATCGCTGGGGTTGCACTTGGTCTTGGCGCACAAGGTTTCCTATCAGATGTGATCAACGGTCTCTTCATCCTACTCGAACGCCAATTCGAAGTTGGAGACGCGGTTCTTATTAACAACATCGCTGGAACTATTGCGAGCGTCGGTGTCCGTACTACACAAGTTCGTGGATACGACGGAACACTTCACTACATTCCAAACCGCAATATCACAGTCGTGAGTAACCAATCTCGTGGAAACATGCGTGCTTTAATCGAATTACCTTTAAATAGCAACGTGGATTTAAAATCCGTTTACTCAGTCATTGAAGCAATTAATAACCAATACACAAGAACCGACGAAGCTCTAACGGCTCCACCAAAAATCGTTGGCCCACAAACCAAGCCAAATGGTCAATTTGTATTCACCATCGCTCTAATGACAAAAAACGGTTTGCAACAGGCTACCTACCAACGCTATTTAACACTTTATCAAGAGGCACTGCTAAAACAAGGCATCGACCTCTCATCACCTGTCATCCCATATACAACCAACTAAAAAAGAAGGCCTCGCGCCTTCTTTTTTGTTTCCTTATAATCCACTCCATAGGATGCACCACACCCTATTCCCTCTCCTCTCGTTCTTACGGAATGGTACATAAACTCCCTTATTATAGAAAAAGCTACAGCGATTCCGAGAAATTCTATAATAGCAATAATGGGAACTTGCATAAAATGCGAATTAAAGGGCGTAAGGAATTTATTCCATACGCCCTTTTTGAGGCTTTTAAAGCGAGAGACGAAAGACTCGAGCTGGTGCCCCATTATAGCTATTATCTAGAATTCCTAAAAAGGAATCGCTGTAGCGATTATAGTTTTATTTACTATTTTCTTTTTCCACAAAATCATATTCGCGGGTGAGTTCATGTACCATGAAGTTGATGCGCTTTAAAAGCTCCTTCCTCGTCACAATCCCCACAAACTCATCCTCCTCATTCCCAATACAAATAAAACTCTCATCCACAAGTTCATTTAACACATCTTCCACTTGCGTATCCTGATGAATGATTGGAAACTCCGTACGCATAACTTCACGCACTTTGTATTTTCCTAACTGATTCATATGAATTTGCTCCACACCCGTGA
This sequence comes from Granulicatella sp. 20925_1_45, assembly GCF_041433555.1. Lineage (NCBI taxonomy): Bacteria > Bacillati > Bacillota > Bacilli > Lactobacillales > Carnobacteriaceae > Granulicatella > Granulicatella sp. 20925_1_45. The sequence continues at coordinate 99,265 of NZ_JAPWBR010000002.1, forward strand.
TTTTATGTAAAATCATCGCCAGTGAAATCAGACCTACAATTTTATTTTCCTTGTTCAGTACAGGAATGAGTGAATAACGCACATTCGTCAACACAAGCATCGCGTGTTCCAAAGTATGGTCTTCTTGAAGGATAGCTACTTTTTCTGCATCGATAAAAAGCTTATCGCGATCTTCAAGTAGTAACTCTTGGATTTTCTTATGAATCAAGCGTATACCCTCCCTCATTAGACCACGTATAGTCTAAAACGAGTCCATCTAATACTTCGTGTTTCGTTGTGTAATAGGTTAAGCGTAATTTGTCTTTTGAAAGAATATCCAGCACTGCATACGTCGGTGTTCCTTCATAGCTACCACGCGGATAATTCGTTGACCCTGAATTGATGCAAAGCACCCCGTTAACATTCTCCGCATTTAGTTTATGCGTATGTCCGTAAAATGCAACACGCGCGCCCATTTCTTTAGCCGCATTTGCTAAATACTCACGACCGGTGTTCACATATTCGAAGTGGCCGTGCGCTACAAAGAAATTGATGCCTTCTAGCGTAAACACTTCAGAACGTGGATATTCTGGATCATAATCGCAGTTTCCTGTTACGCGAATACAATGCGATAGACGTTCATCTTTATAAGGAAATTCTGAGTCTCCTGTATGCACGAATGTCACATCGCGCCCTGCATAGTGGTCGAAGATTCTCTTTAATGTTAACTCTTGTCCATGGTTATCACTGACAACGACAATTTTCATAATGATTCCTCCGTTTGATTTAACTCATGAGTCCATTTTTCCCACTGGCTAACAAGCAATTCGATGGCTTTCGCACGGTGGCTAATTTTATTTTTAATATCCATTCCCAGTTGCGCAAATGTCTTACCGTACTCAGGAATAATGAATAATGGATCATATCCAAATCCGCTATCCCCAGCTGGTAGAGTCGCGATTTGACCTGGGCATTCTGCTTGAACCACAAGTGATTCACTATTTGGTGCAGCTAACACTAAGCAGCAAGTGAAATGAGCTGAGCGCTCCTCTCCAACGAGTCCGCCAAGTTCTGATAAAAGCTTCGCGTTATTCGCAGCATCACTCTTTGGCTCTCCAGCAAATCGTGCTGAATACACACCTGGTTGCCCGTCCAAAGCATCCACGCACAGACCAGAGTCATCTGCTAAGACGATTGTTTGTAAGGCAATCGCAATCGTCTCAGCCTTCAAGCGTGCATTTTCTTCAAAGGTTGTTCCAGTCTCTTCCACTTCTTCTAATTCTGGGAAATCTCGAAGGGTCTTTACAGAATATCCCTTTGGTTCAAAAATCTCTGCAAACTCTTTGGCTTTACCAACATTATTCGTCGCAATCACGATTTCTTTTTTCAATTCAACTGGTTTTACTTTTTCTTTAAGTGTCACTTTCTTCACCTTCAGACCTGTTCGATTCAACCAGTTTTCAGCAATCTCTTCAAAAAGACTTGCTTCTCCAGTTGTATAAATTTCAAGAGTTGGTTTGGGATTCGATTCAGGCGTTTCACTTAATTTGCAATAATCTAATAACGCGCTCACGCTTGAAACTGTTTCTGCCCCTGAGTCAATCAATGTAACATTTGCTCCTACCACTTTTTGAATCGTTTGACGAAGCAATGGATAATGCGTGCAGCCTAGAATGACTGTATCAATCTTGGTTCCTTCTAATGGGCGTAAGGTTTCACGAACGACTTCTTCTGCTTCCTTCGTATCTGATTGATTACTTTCAACAATCGGTACAAATTTCGGACAAGCAATATCAAAGACTTCAATATCCTTATTCTTGTCATGCATGGTCTTTGGATACACTTTACTAGCAATCGTCGCGTTTGTTCCAAGTACACCGATGCGGTCATTCTTCGTTTGCTTGATAGCTGCAAGGCTACCTGGTTGAATCACTCCAACGACTGGAATCGTTAATGTGTTTTGTAATTCTTCTAGCACCACTGCAGTCGCGGTATTACAGGCAATCACAAGCATTTTAATATTTTTCTCTAGTAAAAATTGCACCATTTCTAATGTATATTGGCGGATTTCTTCAACTGGTCGTGTACCGTATGGGCAACGTGCTGAATCGCCAAGGAAGATCATGGATTCGTTTGGTAATTGTTTGAGGGCTTCTTTGAGGACAGTAAGACCGCCAACGCCCGAATCGATAAACCCGATTGGTCTTTTCATGGTTTCTCAACCTTTCTTTCTTTAGTCTTCTATAGTATACCATAGTTCGCGTAACGCTGATTCAAAAGTGGTTTGGTTTATGAAAAAGTTAACCAACTAATAAACTGCTTGTAATCACCTTCGGTGTACGAATGAAAAGAATTGAATAGTCTTACACTACATGCCTTTATCGGATATCTTCATAGTGTTTGTAATAGCTGTATCGTTTCGAGCCCTGGTCTCTCACCTACTGAGCCTCAAAGCAGTAGTAAGGAATAAATTCCTAACTACTGCTAATTCGCATCAGTTACTCTCGCTATTACTCACACTATAGAATCCGATAGGCACTTCGTTTGACTGATTCAATCCTTTTCATTCGAAAAAATAGACTGTTTATCTTTTATAATACGGCCCTGCAGAACTAATAGACTAAAAAGAAAGGAGAGAAACCTCCGCCCTAAACAAAAAAAGAACTCCTGAGTACAGGAGTTCTAGGATAGATTTTATTCTGGAGCGATGCTTTGGTGTTTTCTTGTCACGAGAATTTGAAGCACCACTAGAATCACTAATGCGATAGAGATAGATTCTACTTTATGTGTTGTAATAAGGTTGATGAATTCTTGAAGAGCTTTTACAAATTCAGGCATTTGGCCATCACTAACTCGTCTAAAAGCACTTCCACCAATTAATGCAGAAAGCATGAACACTCCTGATAATACGAAAATGCCTGTCTTTTGATTAATTTTATTAAGAACAATCCCAATAACATTTGCGATTAGGTGAATCAGAACAACCTTCACGAAAAGAACTGCGATGCTGATAACGATATTTTCTGGGTCAAATAGGTCCCCTAAAATCGATTGAATCGTTACTGATCCTAATGAAACTCCATTTCTTAGTGGAATTAATAAGGCGTAAATGAGTGTGATGATTCCAGAATCGACAAGCGTTTGAATGAATAAGCTTTCTATTTGTTCTTTTCTTGTTAATCCTAATTGGCTTTCTAGACGGAATTGTTCAACGATATATCCAATTCCGATGAGTAATAGGATAATTGCAATTTCATTATCGAAGTAAATTGGGAAATAAGTACCGAATGTGCTAAGGTCCCCATTTGCAAAAATCTTCATTAAGAAACTTGTAATAATCCACCAAGCTCCTAAGAACATTAAAATTGTTTTCCATCTTCTAGCTAATCCCATGCTGACAACTGATAATAAACGGTTCATCTTATTCATTCTCCTTTCGTGTGATTGAGATAAAGTAATCTTGTAATGTTAATGGAGAAAAGTCTAATCCTGGTTGTGCTTCTCCAATAGCACCAATCACCACGCTTCTTGTAAAGTTTCCGATTTGTTCTGTTTCAAGAACTTTCTTATCGGCAACATATTCTTGTACCAATGAGGATGCCCCACTAACAACGTATCCTTTACGAAGAACATCTTCGACCAGTACTTCTTCTGTGACCAATCCGTCTTTAATAACAATCACTTTTTCTAAAATTGAAGCAACTTCTTCGATTAAATGCGTTGCGATGACAAATGTACGAGGACGGCGCGCATACGCTTCGAGTAATTTCTTATTGAAGAGTTGGCGGTGGTTCGCATCAAGCCCAAGCACTGGTTCATCTAAGAAGATGTATTCGCTAGGGTTCGCAAGCGCCAAGATAATCTTCATAATGCTTTTATATCCTGTTGAGGCTTTTGAGTATTTTTGCTTCACATTCACATCGAACACTTTGATAAGGTCTTCTGCGAATTCCATATCAAATTCTGGATAAGTCACTTTATAGATAGCAAGGAGATCTTTAAATCTATATTCTTGCGGGAACCAGTTATCAGAACTTGATAAGTACACTTCATGCATCGCGCTTGCTGTCTTATGAAGGTCCACTCCGTCAAGAGTGATATCCCCGCTTGTCTTTTCGATACGGCGAGCAATCATATTTAGCACTGTACTCTTTCCGGCACCATTTCGTCCGAGCAACCCGATAATACTTTCAGGTTCAATCGTGAATGTTGCTCCTTTTACCGCTTCTTTTTTTAAAAACTTCTTCTTTAAATCTTTGACTTCGATACTCATTATTGGAAGCCTCCTTCGATGATTTTTACTAATTCGTCTTTCGTAATACCGAGCGCTTGTGCTTCTTTTAAGAAGTTTGGCACCATTTGGTTGGCAAATTCATTTTGCTTCTTGCTTAAGACAATTTTTCTGGCCCCTTCTGCTACAAACGTTCCAAGACCTCTTCGTTTTTCAAGTATTTGTTCGCTCACGAGTAAGTTCATTCCTTTCAATACCGTTGCTGGGTTGATTTGATATCCTGTGGAAATCTCAGTTGTCGACGGTACTTGATCTCCTTCTTTGTAGACTTCATGGAAGATTTCTTCTTCCAATTGATTGGCTACTTGTTGAAATAATGGGATATCACTTTGAAAATCAAATTTCATAACGCACCTCCTTGTTCATGATCACTTTGTGTTAATTGGTTAGTTACTTGTGTAACTAACTATAAGACTAAAACAAAAATTTGTCAACACCTTTTCGAAAAAATTTTTTAACAAAATAAAAAAACGCCTGACATACCAAGGAAAAACCTTGATATATCAAGCGTTCGGAGACTTTAGATTTTATAAATATTTTTCTAAAATTTCTTCTAAGTGTTCTTTAGCATGGTAGCCAACCACTTTATCAACGACTTCGCCATCTTTTTTGATAAGCAATGTTGGGATACTCATAATGCCAAATGCACGAGCTGTTTCTGGGTTTTCGTCAACATCTACTTTTGTAAAAGTTACTTTGTCTCCCATTTCTTCATCTAATTGGTCGATTACTGGACCTTGCATACGACATGGGCCACACCAAGTTGCCCAGAAGTCTACTAAGACTACTCCATTTTTAGTTTCTTCTGCAAAGTTTTTATCTGTTAATGATTTTACCATTCGAATCATCCTTTCCTTTTTCTATAAACTTAGTATAGCAATCCCCCGGAAGGTGACCAACTATTCTGCTCACGGTTTACTTAAAGGTTACGATGGTCGCTCCATTTCCACCCGTATTCATCGGTGCAAATTCAAAACTTGCGACAGAACGGTGGCTACGTAGCACCTTATGAACTCCTTGTTGGATGGCCCCTGTTCCACGTCCATGAATAATCGTTACGCGTGGATAGTTCGCAAGAATCGCAGCATCTAGATATAACTCTAGATCCTTCATCGCTTCTTCGTATCGTTTTCCGCGAAGGTCTAATTCAGAAGAGACGTGACTAGCACGCGCACTTTTGACGATCACTTGTTGCTTGGCTACTTGCGCCTCGGCGATTGGAGAAAGATCCTCAACGGCAATCTTCATCTTGATGATTCCCATTTGAACCACCCATTCCTTGTCGTTCACCTTCTCAACAAGCGTACCACGTTGGCCAAATGACAGAACTTCGACACTTTGTCCGACTTGCAGCGCCTTCTTTGCTTTTTCCTTGCGAAGTACCTTGTTTTTCTTCAAGGCTTGCTCATGCTTCAAGTCTTTCAACGCCGTTTTCTTCTCAATCATTTCATGCTCTTTAACAGTACTTTGCTTACTTCTTAATTGAAGCTCACGAATTTCAGATAAAATCTTATCCGCATCATCTTGGCTCTGTTCAATTAACGTATTCGCACGTTCTTTCGCCTCTTCTAAGAGACGTGCTTTATTGGCTTGGAATTGTTCTGTTTCGCGTTGTAAGTCCTCAAGTAACTGCGTACTCAATTCTAACTGATGGCGCATCTTGTCGGCATCACGCTGCGCACGGCGACGTTTTTGCTCGAGGTCACTAATCATCGCATTCAAGTCTTGGTCTTCTTCGGATAGAAGTCCGCGCGCTTGGTCGATAATGATACTTGGTAAGCCAAGACGTTTTGAAATATCAAATGCATTACTACGACCTGGTACGCCAAGTAAGAGTTGGTATGTTGGTTGAAGGGTATCCCCATCAAATTCCATACTCGCATTAATGGTTTTAGGGCGGTCATAGCCGTATGCTTTCAACTCTGGATAGTGCGTTGACGCAATCACATAACTTTGCTTACTTGCAATATAATCAAGGATTGCGATCGCAAGTGAAGACCCTTCTTGTGGGTCTGTCCCTGAACCAATTTCATCGATTAAAATCAAACTCTTATCGTTAATTTGTTTCAAAATAGACACGATATTCGACATATGAGATGAGAATGTCGATAGGTTTTGCTCAATCGATTGTTCATCTCCGATATCCGCAAAAATCTCTGTAAAGACTCCCACTCGGCTATTTTCAGCCGCAGGAATATACAGCCCAATCTGTGCCATCAATTGAATCACACCGACCGTCTTCAAGAGAATGGTTTTACCACCCGTATTCGGCCCTGTAATGACAATCGCTTGATATTCTTCACCAAGAATAATATCGTTTGCCACAGCCTTCTCACGCTCTAAAAGTGGATGCCATGCTTGCCAGAGGGCTACGTAATTATTAGCGTCGATAATTGGCTCTGTTGCTCTCAATTCATGAGCGTACAGCGCTTTTGCATTCACTACATCCAGACGTGCCAATACATAATGGTTTTGATGCAGTGAATTCGTATAAGGCATGAGTTTTTGAGACAATTCCCAAAGGATACGTTCTACTTCGCGCTTCTCTTGGATTTGATACTCACGAAGCTTGTTGTTTAAATTCACGACTGCTTGTGGCTCCATAAAGAGCGTTTGCCCCGTTGAACTTTGGTCATGGACCGTTCCGCCAAAGACTGATTTATACTCTGCTTTTACAGGAAGTACATAACGGTCATTACGAATTGTGATAATCGTATCGCTTAAATATTGCGCATTCTTTCCTGTAAGGTATTGATCCATTTGACGACGAATATCTTGTTCCGTCTTTTGAATCCCCACACGAACCCCGTGTAAAGTTGGAGACGCGCTATCTAAAACATACCCATCTTCACGAATAGAGGCTTCTAGTTCGCTTGTCACCTCTGGAATACTTTCAAGCTTTTCGACCAAACGAGGCACACGTTTTAGTGCAATTTCCTCTTCTTCGACTTTTTCAAAGAAACGCTCAACCTCATGCGTTGTTGTTAACACACGTAGGATATCACTTAATTCGCGTCCATTCAGCCCTGCTTCTAGCTCTAGACGTTTCAAAGCAAAACTAATATCTTTCAATCGTGGAATTGGAATCCCTTGTTTGAGACGGAGTAACTCCACTCCATCAGTTGTTTCTTCGATTTTATGTTGAATGGCCTTTGCATCGACTTCAATCGGAAGTTCCTTAATCATTTGCTTTCCTTTTTCGGAAGTCGCATATTCGGCCAGTTGTGTTCTAATTTTGGAAAATTCTAAAACCTTTTCGATTTTCGAATTCATAACAGTCCTTCTTTCTTAAAAAACGTGGAACAAGTTTGTTCCACGCTTCGAGGTTTTATTTAGGTAATAACCAACTTGAAACGATTGGCGTTACAATTGGTGTTTTTGTGATGATGAAGTTTGGCAATCCACCTTCGATAATTTTTTGTGCTGGTGCCAGCGGAATCATCGCTACTGCGTAAAGTACAAAGTAAATGAATAAGTAGTTCATCAGGAATCCAAGTGCCGCTCCACCGATCGTATTGAATTGTTTCAATAGCGGTAAGAATGTTAATTCGCTAGCGACATATCCAAGGAATCGAACCACTAACCATCCTAGAATCATGATGACTAGGAATGCAACCAATTTATAGAATGATTGGTCGAGTGACATCGCTTGGGCTTCTGTGAAAATCGCTAAGTGATTTCCAGGAATGTATGATGGATATGGGATGTACACCGATAAGAACTTCGCGAGTCCTTCGTAAGTGAACATCGCAACTAGGAATGTGATGAAGTATCCTGCGATATACACGAGTTCTAAAGTTAATCCTCGGCGCATTCCAGTATACACACCAACTAATAAATAAAATAAAATAATTAACGTTACCATTGAACCCTACCTTCTCAACAAATCTTGTTGTAATTCAAATTGTTTTTCTAATTCTTGTTTTCTATTTGCATCAATCGAAGGGCGTTTATGTTGAACGGAGCGCAATTCTTTTTCCAACTGCTCTACACGTTTCTTCAATGCGACCACTTCTTCTTGCTTTTCAAATTGATTCGAGATGGCGTTGATGGCTGCAAGAAGCGCCACTTCTTCCGTCGACAATTTGTCAGATACTCGAGTGATTTGGTCTAATTGTTCTTGTAAGACACGCACAATACTTTGCATTTCTTGTTGCGACTTACGACCAATAATCGTATAAGATTTCCCTGAAATCGTTGCTTTTACTCTTGTTTTTGGTTGATTCACAAAAGACCCTCTCACTTTCTCCATAATATCACCTTATTTTACCATTTTTCATTTAAAAAATACACTAATAATCCACTTTTTTAGAGAGTGGACGGATGAAATTTGTCATGGTATGCTAAAAAGAAAAGGGGGAACGACATGAATTCATTAACTTTAATTTTATCACCTGAGCAAATTGCAACACTTGGAGCAACCTACGCTTCATACATGCAATCTCCTCCACCACACGCAACATTGCGTCTAAAGATCGACGGTTTATCGATTACGGCCTATAAATCGGGTAAGGTTCTCTTCCAAGGAAAAGGCATTGAAGACTTTATCCAAAAGAACCACCTCGAACAATCGATGGATGTCACTACAAAGAAAGCCCTCGAAGAGTCGACTCTTCCAGAAGGTTTTGCGACTTGGAGCATCATCGGAAGCGATGAAGTCGGAAACGGCGCTTACTTTGGTCCACTGACGGTTGCGGCGGCTTATGTTTCAAAAGAAAATATCGCAACATTAAAAGCGATGGGCGTTCGCGATTCTAAAGATATGACGGACGAACAAATTAAGGCTCTCGTTCCAAAAATCAAAGAAGCTGTGCCTTATAAGTTATTAACGCTTTGGCCAGAGAAATATAACGAAGTCCAACAAGTTAAAAATCTAAACGAGATGAAGGCGCTGCTTCATAACCAAGCGTTCCGTCTCTTAAGCGAAAAACTCGCTCCTGAGGTTCCAGAAGCGTACTTAATCGACCAATTCTGTAAACCAGACTTGTATTACCGTTATCTCAAAGGCCAAGACCTTGTCGATAAGAAGAAAACATACTTTATTACAAAAGGCGAAAGTCACCATATCGCCGTTGCGGCAGCATCCATGATTGCCAGATGCGCCTTCCTTGATGGCCTAGACTCTCTAAGCGCTGAATACGGATATGAACTCCCAAGCGGTGCCGGTGCCAACGTCGATAAAGCAGCAGCCACTATTTTAAAACACGGTGGCATGGAACTCCTCGGTAAAGTGGCCAAACTCCACTTCGCCAACACCGAAAAAGCTAAAAAATTAAAATAGTTTTTCTCTTCCAAAATGAGGTTAGATAGGCTCTTCGCAGATTTCCAAAAACACTCCTACTGGATAGGAAGTAGTTTTTTACGTGCTTACCCAGCAAATGATTACGGAGAATCTTGTGGATTTTATTGTAGCAGTAACGTGAAAAAGCAAAAAATGCGAATTAAAGGGAGTTAGGAATTTATTCCTTACTCCCTTTTTGAGGCTTTTTAGGCGCAAGACCAAGGCTTGCGCCGGTGCAACGTTACAGCTACAATAAACAAATCCGCAAGGATTCGTAGTAATCATATATCTGAGCACAGATAAAAACCTAGCACACACAAACAAACACCTTCCTATCAAGTAGGAAGGTGTTTTGGGTTAATCTTTCATAATGCGCTTGATAATCTGCGACACGCCTATCCAACCGAATGCGATAATCAAAAGAATGATCGCCCATCCGTGTCTAAACTCCGTAAATGGAATCTGCACATTCATCCCAAAGAATCCCGTCACAATATCCGGAATCGTCATTAAAATCGAGATGCCCGTTAAGAATTTCATCGTGTCGTTCAAGTTATTATTCAATACATTGTTATACGTGTTTGCGATTTGATGCAAGATTTGAAGATGTAACTCTGTCATCGCTACTAATTGATTCGCTTCGATGATGTTATCTTCCAACTGCTCTCTTTCAGAATCGTCGAGTTCCTTGAAGGCTTGTTGCGTCTTCAGTTGCTCTAATACTACCGCATTTTGCTTCGTCGCAGAAACTAAATACATCCCTTCAATCTCCAAGTCAGATAAACGGAACAAATTATCCTTTGTGGTTTTCTTTCGGAGCAATTTACTAATATTTTGTTGTTCTTTATTTAACTTTTCGATAACTGGGAAATAGTTTTCCGAAATCGCAAATAAGCTATGCAATAAGAAATTAAATACGCTCCAATGCATATTCTCTTCCAGCTCTTCACGAATTTGATCAATAATATATTCATTTTGCGCATTGGAAATCGTGACGATCTGATTTTGTCGTACGATAAACGTCAACGGAATCGTATCGTAATGATTTTCTTCGCGCGATAAGTTGAGGACATTATAAATGACCACCAAAGTCTTCGTTCGGCGATTATACTCCATATGCGCGCGTTCGTTTTTATCCAGCGCGTATTCAATCATCTCATCATCAATTTCATACGTATCGTAAATGGATGAATATTCACTGATTAAATCTGAATTAATGTTAATCCAAGTATTGTTTTCGCCAAAATGCATGACTGCCATTTAAATCCCTCCTTCAACTAGAATGCTGTATTAGTATACCATAAATACCGCTAAACCACCTATTCATAGGAAACAAAAACACGCAACTCTTCTTTTTCAAAGAGTTACGTGCTTAAAAGTTCTATTGTTCAACAGTTGTTGTTTCTACTGTTGTAGCGGCTTCTGTTGTAGCGGCTTCTGTTGTAGCCGTTGTTTCTTCTGTTGTCTCTACAGAAGCGGTCGTACTTTCTGTTGTTTCTGTTGTTTCTGTTGTTTCTGTTGTTTCTGTCGTTTCGCTTTGTGTCGTTGTTGTTTCTTCGGATGGTTTTTCCTCTGAAGGTTTTACATCTAGAATAGAGCTCTTCGGAGTGCTGTTATCTTTATCCGATTCATCTAGCGCCATTTCAGCGAAGTCTTTTGCTTCTTGAAAAATGCTTTGTTCTTCCTCAGAAGCTGGCGTTAAAATTTCTTTTAGATTCTTTCCGATTGTTGCATCGACTTTACCATCGGATTTCGCATGAGATTCCTTAATCGCTAATTTTGCACGATAAGACTCGATGATAAGTGATTCAACAGGTGTCGTCGCAAAGTTCAATCGTGAACCCATATAACGCTTAATTAAGCTTGCCACTTCTTCACGAAGCGTAGCAGGTAATTCTTGGTCTAAAACGTGTTGTGTTAAGAAGTATAAGTAACGCATTCCTTCAATACTAATACGGTCGTTGGCATCACGTAACGCTTGTACTAATGAACGAATCGCGTTCACTTGCTCTTCTGTATTGGATGCACGCGCTTTTGAAGCTAAGTCTTTTAACTCGTCAGCCGTTACGCCGTAGTCTTGTAAGTTCAACTCACCAACCATACGAACCGTTTCTTCGTGAGTCGCGTTCATCTTTTGTTCTTCAGGACTTACTTCTTCTGCAGCGACTGTCTCGTGATTAATCGTTTGCGCCTCGAAGCGTTCCAATCCTTTGACGAATCCTTCTGTTGAGTTCCCTTTTAATTGCACTTGTTCTTTATATTCGTTCAAGGCTACTAAAATACGGTTGAATGTCACTGGATCATCTTTGTATTTTTCACTGGCACGCGCTTTGACTTCATCGATTTTGGCAAAAACGTCATTCACATTCACATCTCCTGCCACAAATGGAGGCACAATGACTGGAAGTTTATTTTTCTCATAGGCTTCGATACCATCTTTGTTGACGATATTCATGGAGTGACTATGGTCACCGTGCGGAATATCGAAGCGTCCATTCACAATACGAATCGCTGTACGAGAAATCCCCATACGTCTTGCAATTAAATCAATCTCCTGAGAAAGTCTCACTTCTGCAGGAATCGATGGGTCAGAGTTTGGCACTTCAAAACGTTTCAATGGAATCACCCAAGGATGAATATGGTTCTTATCTTGCCCTTGTTCCATGTTTTGGAAGGCAAATACTTTTCCGACATACTCGCCTTTGTCATTTGTTACAGACTCGAACTTAATCGTATCTCGTTCTACGCCGTAAGCATAGACAATGTAGTCTAAATATTTTTGAATCTCTGGCGATTGTAATGTCCACCCCTCAGCTTGCGGTGTCGCAATATCTGTTGCAGGAGGTGTTACAGGTTGTGTGCTTGCTGTACTTGGACTTGATGGTGTCACAGTCCCGATTGTACTAGCGACTCCTGTGTGGTTGCCACCAGTCGACGGTCTTGAAGTTGGTTCATCGTCAAATGTATAAGAAGCACTACCATCTCCACAGTCTAATACATCGTGGAAATGGTCTCCATGTGGGATGCGTAATAATTTACACGTTCTCTTCTTGCCGTTTTCATCTTCTCTAGTCACGGTCTGAGCGTTTGCTAATTGTGAACGGTAAATAAAATGAAAGTGATCTCCATGGCGAACTACGAAGCCTAACTCATTTTCACTAACAATATCGTTTGGATTGAAGACGTAATTGTCTTCTACTTCTCTAGTCACTGTCTGTGCGTTTGCTAATTGTGAACGGTAAATAAAATGAAAGTGATCTCCGTGTCGAACAACGAAACCTAATTCATTTTCACTCACAATATCGTTTGGATTGAAGACATAATTGTCTTCTACTGTGCTCGTTGTCGCACCTGGTTTTTTCTGTTCGTAAATGGCATCTGCCGGTGGCGCACCATATACAAAGTGATAATGGTCTCCGTGTTTTTTCAAATACCCATTCTCGAAGACTTCTCCGACAATTGTCTTTGGTTTATTGTCTTTAATTTCTTTCGCTGCCTGTTCGTATTTTGCCATACGCTCGGCATCAATGGTTGTCTCCTCGGTTGTTGTGTCAGTCGATGCAGCTTGTTGCTGTGTTAATACGGCGCCTGACGCAAAAAGCAATCCAAGGGCTACTGCTCCTCCTAAAATCGCCTTTTCTTTTTTGTTCATAAATCTCCCACTTTCTAAATCGTAAGTTTTACGTTTTAGAGTATACTCTTTGATAGAACCCTTGTCAACAAAATTCTTCAAAAATTTTTCAAACCCAAAAAAAGCCTTCCCAAACACTGTTGGAAAGGCATCCTATTAAGCTTCTACTAATGAACTTAAAAGGTAAGCATCGACTAACTGTTGCGTTGCTTCAACCGAATCAAGATGCGTTCTTTCATAAGAGTGGCTTGATTCAATTCCCGCACCGAGTAAGGCGTGTTTCACTTCTGCTCCAGCACGCATTGCTGCTGAGGCGTCACTTCCATAATAAGGATAAATATCTAATTTAAATGGAATATTCTTCTCCTTACATAGAGATACAAGATGTTGACGGAAATCAAAGTTATAAGGCCCAGAACCATCTTTCACACAGACAGAAACGGTGTATTCGTCTGTTTGTTGGTCATCCCCCATCGCACCCATATCCACGGCTAAGAATTCGACTGCTTTTTCTGGGATGCTACTGTTAGCTCCCGTTCCAGTTTCTTCAATACAACTGAACATGAAGTGAGTCGTTACTGGCAACGTGATGCCTTCTGATTTGTATTTCTTTAATAAGGTTAATAAAATCGCTGCACTCACTTTATCATCTAAGAAACGGCTCTTGATGAATCCTGTTGGTGTGATGACAAAACGTGGATCAAAGGATACAAAGTCCCCTACTTCAATTCCTAATGCACGTGTTTCGGCTTCGTTTGTCACTTTCGCATCCAAACGAACTTCCATATTATCTTGGCTACGCTCCACCGTTCCCGCTTCACGATATACGTGTACGCTTGTTTGATGTAATAAAATTGTTCCAGAAACAGTGGTTCCATTGCTAGCAACGTGAACTGTACAGTTTTCTCCTTCTATCATATTCCAAGCAAATCCACCAATACGGTCAAGTTTTAAGCGTCCATCTGGTTTTACTGCACGAACAATCGCACCAAGTGTATCAATATGTGCCGTTACCACACGTTGTTGCATATCTATTACTCCAGGTATTGTTACAACCACTAATCCTTTTGCTGTACGTGTTGGCTCATATCCCATATCTTTTAAGACATCGATTAAATAGTCTTGCACATCTTTGGTATAGCCAGTTGGTGACGGAATTGCCACAAGTTCTTTCAAGAATTTTACAGTTTGATTCATACTTTTTCCTCCATTTCACTGTAAGATTAGTATAGCACATTTCAAGTAAATTCAAACCGTTAGCAATTGTCAACCTTCATTGGCACCCATTTTTGTAAAAAGGCTTGCATATTAGAATTATTAGATTTATAATATATGTATATTACAACTTGAAAGGATGTATTTCATGAAAAAAGCAATGAAATTATTCGCTGTGTTATTTACAGCATTATTCGTACTATTAGGATGTGCGAAAGAAGAAACTGCTACATTCGAACTAAAGCGAGAAGGTGTTGTTTCTACTTTAGTTTATTACTATAAAGGAGACGTTGTTACTAAACAAACAGCAAAATCTGAAATTGATTTAAAAAAACTTCCAATTTCAGAAGAAGAAGCACTTAAAAAATTCCAAGAAAACACTGATTTGTACAACTCAGTTAAAGGTGTAACTGCTACTCAAGAAGTTAAAGATGGCATTGTTACTCAATTTGTGACTGTAGACTACACTGTTGCTAAACTTTCTGATTTAAAGAAAGCCATCCCAAGTGATTTTGCTGGTCAAGGTGATAAAGTAAGCTTTAAAGCTTCTAAAGAAGCACTAATCAAAGCTGGCTATACTGAAAAGTAATAATTAAATAAGCAAGACCGGTAAAGAGCTCTCTCTTGCCGGTTTTATGATACATAACAAAAAGTTATGAATATATTACAAACCAAAAGGATGAAGTACATGAAAAAAGCAATGAAATTATTCGCTGTGTTATTTACAGCATTATTCGTACTATTAGGATGTGCGAAAGAAGAAACTGCAACATTCGAACTTAAGGATGAAATGCAGACTTCAACATTAACTTATTACTATAAGGGAGACGTCGTAACAAAGCAAACTGCTGAAAGTAAATACATTATCTCTGAATTACCAATCTCTGAAGACGAAGCAATGGCAGAGCTTAAAGAACAAAATGATCAATACACTACTCTCAAAGGGATCACTGCTAGTCTAGAATCAAAAGACGGAATTATTACTCAAACTGTAACGATTGACTATTCCGTTGCTAAAGTGGAAGATTTGAAAAAAGCTTTCCCAGATGAATTCTCTGGAGAAGGTAATGTGGTAAGTTTCAAAGCTTCTAAAGAATTGATTGAACAAGCTGGATATAAAGAAAAGAAATAATTAAATAAGTAAGTAAGACCGGTAAAGAGCTCTCTCATACCGGTTTTACGATACATAACAAAAAGTGAGGTAAAAATCATGAACAAAACAACAAAAGCATTCGCACTTCTATTCACAGCTGGTCTAGTATTAGCAGGTTGTGGACAAAAGCAAGACTCAACTACTACTACTCAAGCTCAAACAACAGCTACACCAACAACAGCTGCGCCTACAACGGCTGCTCCAACGACAGCCACTCCAACAACTGTTGCTCAAGCAAAAACAGAAATGCCGGCTGGTGCTCAAAAAACAGTTTTTGAAGCTAGCGCTAAGGGTGGTGCAGAAACAATGACTGTGTATTATAAAGATGATGTCATATTGAAACAAGAAACAGTAGAAGTTTATACTCTTTCACAACTAGAGGTGGAAAACGCTCTTGAAAAACTTCAAAATAATGCTACCAGAACAAAAGAAGCACTTAAAGACTTTATCGGAAAAGGGTTTGAATATAATACAGAACACAAAGGTGATATTTTCACGATTACATATTCATTCGATTACACTAAAATCGATTTGGATAAATTAAAAGAAAAGATTCCTGGATTAAATCTACGTGATGATAAAACTCTAAGCTACTCTGAATTTAAAGAGGGTCTCCTTAATGGTGGCTATAAAGAAAAACAATAGTAAAATTCTAAATTCAATAGGGAGAAGAGGGACCTCTTCTCCCCTTTTTTCAAAAATGAAGGAGACTCTGCATGAAGAACACAGTGAAAGTATCTGCACTCCTCTTTACCAGTGCATTCCTCTTAGGTGCGTGTGGACAAGAGAAAAAAGAAGAAACTACGGTTGCTATGACGCAAGCAACGACAGTTACTCCAACGACAGCTACTCCAACAACTGTTTATAGCTTAGAAGGTGCTCAAAAAGCAGTTTTTGAAATTAGTGATCGAGTTGGTACAATAACAATGACATTTTATTATAAAGATGATGTCTTATTAAAACAAGAATCTGTAGAGAATTATAAACTGACAAAAATTGATGCAGATAATCCTCTTGAATTACTTAAAAATTCTTCTGCGGAAGACGAACAAAAATACAAAGATCTTATCGGTAAAGGTTTTGAGTATAAATCATCACACAATGATGATATTTTCACTGTTACTTATTCATTCGATTACACTAAAACCGATATGAAAAAACTCAAAGAAATTGAGCCAAATTTACGACTAACTGATGACAATACGGTTAGTTACTCTGAGTTTAGAGATAAACTTCTCAAGGCTGGTTATGTAGAAAAATAATAATATGATTTCAAAATAAGGAGTTTATTATGAACAAACTGACAAAAGTATCCGCACTCCTCTTTACAAGTGCACTACTCCTAGCCGCTTGTGGTCAAAGTCAAAAAGAAGAAACAACGATTGCTACGACTCAAGCCCCCACAACTCAGGCAACCACGCAAGCGACAACGACTACACCAGCAACAACGACTGCCCTATCGCAAACTACTCAGGGTACACAATCGGATGCTAAAGATGGCCAAGTCGCATTTGAAAAAATTAATGGAAACAACATCACGAAAGTCAAGATTACCTTTAAAGATGGCTTGATTCAAAAAATAACTACCGATTCCATTATCGATTTTGACATATCAGGTTTACCAGAAACTTCTAGAGAAGCTTTCAAACAGGCGTTGCAAACACAAAAGCAAAATATGGAACAAAGCTATAATCAACTCAAAGATCAAATTCAAGAAGTCACTGGCCTAAAAATTGATTTTCGTATGGAAGGAACTAAATACATCCAATCATATGAAGTAGACTATTCAAATGTAGACTTTGACAAGCTGCAAGAAATTGATCCAGATTTTACATCTAAGGAAGAGGCAACGAATTACGAGCAAATCATACAATCTCTACTCGATGCCGGATTTACAAGAGTTAACTAATCATAAACTTATAGAAAGGAATTCTATAAAATGAATATAAAAGTAAAACAACTAACGCTTTTAGCAACTGCAGGTTTCTTACTAGCCGCTTGTGGACAAGGTAAAAAAGAAGAAACTACAGTTGCGACAACAACTCAAGAAACGATAGCTACTCCAACAACTGTTTATAGCTTAGAAGATGCTCAAAAAGCAGTTTTTGAAACTGTTAGTGTCAGTGGTAAAGACACTGTGACATTGTATTATAAAGATGATGTCTTATTGAAACAAGAAGTAGTAACCCAATTTATTGTTTCAAAAATGGAAGAGAAAAACCCTCTTGAATTGCTTAAAAAAACTGCTCAAAAAACACAAGAAAAAATGAAAGATTTTATTGGTAAAGGAGTTGAAATAAAAACAGATTACAAAGATGATGTTTTCACGTTTGCTTATTCATTCGATTACACAAAATTGGATATGCAAAAATTAAAAGAATCTATATCAAATTTGAATCTTCGTGATGATAATACTATTAGCTACTCTGAATACAAAGACTCCCTCGTTCAACAAGGCTATAAAGAAAAACAAACAACTGCTGCCAAGGAGAATGCTACACAAACTGTACAAGCTCCAGAAGGTCAAGAGGTCGCAGTTTTTAGAGCTACATTGGGTCCAGAGGTTACGGAATACATCGTTTATCATAAAGGCGATACTATCACAAAAGTAGTCTTAAAAACACACAGAAACTTCGAAAAGTTTGGCAATGCAAAGGACACACTCCTAAAACAAGAAAAACTTTTTACTGAAGAGGATGTTAAGGAGCGTAAAGAAATATATCGTTCTGTAGACGGCGTTTCTATTTCATATGAAGTTAATGGATACACTGTTACAACGATTGAAGAATTTGATTATACAAAGATTGATTTCGCAAAACTAAAAGAGATTGATCCTAAAAGCCAACTTTTTACTAGTTTCAGTGAAATGAAATCCGATTTCGAAAATCAAGCCATTTTTGAACAAGTTCAATAAAATTTTTAAAAGCGGAAAGGACGTAGCTCTATGAATACAAAAATCAAACAACTAACGCTTTTAGCCTCTGCAGGTTTGTTACTTGCTGCATGTGGACAAAGTAAAAAAGAAGAAACAACAACTGTAGCTACTACTCAAGCTCCAACGACACAAGTAACAACTACAGCACAAGCAACTACCACTGCTCCAACACAATCAACAAAAGCAGCGCAATCAGATGCGAACGAAGTTAAAACTGTATACGAGCTGGTGAATACAAACGTTACAACAAAATTAACGCTTTACTCAAAAGGTAATGTTATTGAAAGAACGATTACAGAAGTTATCACAGATTTTAGTGTTGATAATGTTCCAGAAGCTTCAAGAGAAGCCGTTAAACAAAGTTACGAGATTCAAAAATCTGTTTTAGAACAAACTTATGGTGACTTAAAAAATAAAATTACAGAGCTTAAAGGATTTAAGTTTGATTCTAAAAAAGAAGGCGATAAGTACATCCAAACTTATGAAACTGACTACACCATTGTCGATCGTGAGAAATTGAAATCAGCATATCCACCAGTAGTTTCTTTTGACGATCCTACAAACTTAGCTAAAGTAAAAGAAAACCTCGTTCAAATGGGATTCAAAGAAGTTCAATAATGCAACCTAAAAGCAGAGCCCACTTGATGTGCTCTGCTTTTTTCTTTAAATGGAGGTAAATAAGATCTTATGAATAAATCGATCAAAGCATTCGCATTACTGTTGACTACTCTCTTCTTCCTTTTCGGTTGCGGAGGGACCCAGTCTTCAAGCTATATTCTAAAAAATGAAATGGCACAAACCACCACTACGGTAGAACATAAAGGCGATACCGTAACGAAAATTACCATTTTAAACGAATGGGATCTTAAAGCAATGGGGCCAGATTTTCCAAAACAAAGTGCTCAAGCCTTAGCACAAGCCACTCTAAGTTTATATACAAACTTACCTGGCGTCACTTCTAGCATGTCTTCAACAGATGAGAAAATCACTTTTGAAATTACGATCGATATGGAAAAGGTCGATTTAGCAAAACTGAAAGAACGATTCCCTAACGAATTCTCTATCGAAGGCAATAAGCTAAGTTTCAAACAATTCGAAAAAACCTTATTCGATGCTGGATATACGGCTAAATAACTCATTAGAAAGGTGCATAAAACAAAATGAAAACTCTTAAAACATCACTCGTATTACTCTCTTCAATTTTTGTACTTGCGGCATGCGGACAAAAAGCTTCAGGTGGTAGTGCTACAGAGACAACACAAGCAGCTCAAGCAACTACCACTGCTCCAACAACACAAGCCAATAATAAACCATCAGAAAATCAATCGTCTGATAACAAACAAAGTAATGCAAACTCTAACCAACAAAGTAACAGCGCCATTCCAAAAGATGGTGAAGCTGTTTATAAAAGAGTGAAAAATGGACGCACAACAACCATAAAATATTATTTCAAAGACGATATCGTTTACCTTCAAGAAGCAGTATATGCTTATAATCCTCAAACTTTGGGGAAATCTGAGGAAGAAACTCAACAAATCGTCAAAAAAAGGCACGCCATCTACGACGGAGTGAAAGGAATAGAATCCAATATTCAACGTAGAGACGGAATTTATTACCTTACTATTAATGTTGATTATAATAATGTCGATTGGAAAGAGCTTCATAAACGTGCTCCTGAAACACATCCAGATGATAATCCACCAGTTTTAAAATATAGTGATGTCGTTTCAAAACTACTTGAAAATGGTTATATTAAGCAATAAAATGTAAGAAGTTTTAAGAAAGGATTCTATCAAAATGAATAAACACTTGAAAATATCAGTTGCATTACTCTCATCAGTTTTTGTACTTGCGGCATGCGGACAAAATAACTCAGCGCAGACTACACAAGCAGCGCAAGAAACAACACAAGCGAATAATAAACAATCAAAACTGAACCCGGCTAACAATCAACAGAGCCAAGAAAAAGCAGCAGACAATCAACAAAATAAAGAAAAAGCGACTAATAATCAACAAAACAAGAAAAAGTCGAACGCACAAAATAGCAGCAACCTTCCAAAAGACGGTGAAGCTGTTTATAAACTAGAAGATAATGGTAGTACTACAACCTTAAAATATTATTTCAAAGACGATATCGTTTATCTACAAGATGCAGTATATGCGTTTAACTCTAAAGAAATGGGTAAAACCGAAGAAGAAATACAAAAACTTCTCAAAAAAAGACACTCTATCTACGACGGAGTGAAAGGAATTGAATCCACTATTGCACGAAAAGATGGAATTTACTACCACACACTCAAAATTGATTACAACAATATCGACTGGAAGGAGCTTCATAAACGCGCTCCTAAAACATTCACCGATGAGAATCCAACTGCTTTAAAATATAGTGAGGCTGTTCCAAAATTACTTGAAGACGGTTACGTTAAACAATAAAATATAAGGAGTTTTAAGAAAGGTTTATAACAAAATGAATAAACACTTGAAAATATTAATCGCATTACTCTCATCAATTTTTGCTCTTGCGGCTTGCGGACAAAACAATTCAGCAGGGACAACTGCGGAAACTACACAAACAGCCCAAGAAACTACGACTGCTCCAACAACACAAGTAGCGTCCAATAAACAAAATACAACAGAAGCTCTGCCAAAAGACGGTGTACAAAGATTCAAGCGTATAGATAAAGGTGGATCAACATTTCTTATCTACTACTTCAAGGATGACATCGTCTATAAACAGATGGGTATTTACTTTTATAACCCTAAAGGATTAGGCAAATCTGAAGAAGAGGTTGTTCAACTTCTGAACAAAAGTCAAGAGCTTTATAAGGATGTAACTGGAATAAAGTCTACCGTTGAGAAGAAAGATGGAGAATACATTCAAACCGTAATATATAATTACCAAACTATGGACTGGAAAGAGTTACATCGACGCGATCCGAATCAATTTCCTGCGACCAAACCAAAACCAGTGAAAATTAGTGAAGCTGCAGCTAAATTACAAGAAAAAGGTTATGTTGAATATACAGAATAAACTCAACCAAATAAACAGCACCAAAGACACTCCTTAGTCGTCCTTGGTGCTGTTTTCTTGTTTTAAATTTAAGATGTAACAAAAATATGACGTAACATTTTTGTTACATCTTCTTTTGTATCATTTATGATACGTATCATAAATGATACGTGATTATCAAATATGGTAATTATCATATATGATAATTTCATCGTCTCTCCTTCTCTAGCGAGCGCAGAAGAAGTATTAGCACTTTATAAACTAGCACAATAAAAAAAGTACGAAGATTATCCATCTTATGTATAAAAACAAAGATTACCTCGGTTTCTATAATAACAACAATAGCGTGTGTAATCGATGCGAATTACGGATGCTAGAAATTTATTTCTTAGCATCCGTTTGAGGCTTGATAGGAACTGAGACGTAAGGCTCTTCGCTTTCTATTTAGCGAGCGTAGAACAACTTTAGTGCTTTTAATAATCTAACTGACCAAAGTTCAAGGATTACAAAAAAGAATCAGTTTATTGAAAGAATAGTGGGAGTAGCATTGAAATGAATAAGAGGGAGTAAGGATTTTAATCCCTACTCCCTCTTTGAGGCTTCAAAGGCGAGAGACATCGGCTCGAGCCGGTGTCCTTTGTTCTTCTTATTTTACGAGCGCAGAAGAAGTATTAGCACTTAATAAACTAATACAATAAAAAGTACGAAGATTATCTATCTTATGTATAAAAACAAAGATTACCTCGGTTTCTATAATAACAACAATAGCAACTAGTAACCGATGCGAATTAGATTCTCTTGAAAATTTATTTTCTAGAGAATCTTTAAGGCTCGGTAGGATTGAGACCTTGGCTCAATCTGGTACAGCTATTGTCGTTATTATGAAGATAACCGAAGGTAATCTAATTTTTTTATAGTACTACATAAAATAATCTTCGTACTTACTTTATTTTATCGAATAGATACATTTTCTAAAGCAACTAATGCTTCTTCTACGCAAGTCATGGCGGACTTAATAACATCCTCCTCCAACGTCGCATTGCGGTTCACAAACAATAATGAATACGCTAATGATTGGAATCCTTCTGGCACGTGTTCCCCTTTATAAACGTCGAATAACGTTACTTTCGATAAGAACTCACCCGCATTTGCACGGATGACATCTACTAACTCAGCATGTGTTAATGAAATTGGTGCTAAGATTGCGATATCGCGCGTCATGCTTGGATATTTCGCAACAGATTGAATTACTGCTTCTTGTAAGTTCGCTTCAAGTAATGGTTCCACATCTAACTCGAAGACGAATGTGTCTTGTAAGTCTAATGCTTTTTGAACCGTTGGATGAACTTTACCAATTAAACCAATCGCTTCGCCGTCTAAAAGAATGCGCGCTGTTTGTCCTGGGTGTAAATCTTCAATGTCTGTTAAAGGCTCGAAGCGTACACGGTCTAAGCAGTCAAGTTGTGCGAAGTACTCTTCTAGAATTCCTTTTACCACATAGAAATCAACTTTCTCTGCTTTATGGTTCCAGTTCGCACTTGTCACATCTCCAGTTAAAATACCTGCAATGACTTCGTTCTCAATGAAATCTTCATTGCCAGCAGCACCTAGTTTGAATACACGGCCTACTTCGAATAATTTCACGTTGTTTTGTGAACGAGCTACATTGTATTGAACGGCTTCTAATAAACTTGGTAATAGTGATTGACGTAATTCGCTACGATCTTCACTCATTGGCCAGCTTAAACGCACGCTTGTTGCATCTTTCTTCGTAAACCATTTTGCTTTCTCTGGAGTTGTTAATGCGTAAGTGTACGCTTGTGAAAGTCCAGCCCCTTGCATGAATTGACGAGTGTAACGGATGAAGCGTTGTTTATCTGTTAAGCCACCCACTGTACTTTCAGTTGTTGGTAATGTTGCAGGAATCTTATCGTATCCGTAAATACGACCCACTTCTTCTACTAAGTCTGCTTCGATAGAAATATCAAATCTCCATGCAGGGATTGTCACGTCGAAACGTGTTCCTTCTACAGTTGTTGGATATTCTAATTGCGCAAATACTTGTTTCACTTCATCTAGAGTTAAGCTTGTTCCTAAAACGTGATTTAAGCGTTCTAGAGTGATGCTTACAACTGGTAATTCTAAATCATAGCTTTGTGCAGAAGCAAAGGCCTCTTTCACTGTTCCGCCACCAAGCTCAGCAATCAATGCTGCAGCGCGTTTTCCGGCTTGAACGATGGTTGCTTTGTTAATGCCTTTTTCAAAACGAGCACTTGATTCGCTACGTAAGTTATGTTTTTGTGACGCTAGACGAACCGCTTTAGGATCGAATAGGGCTGCTTCTAATAAGACTGTAGTTGTTTCGTCTGAGATTTCAGTGTCTAATCCACCCATTACCCCAGCTAATGCGACTGGTTTGCCGCCTGAAGTAATCACGATTTCGTTTTCTAGTGTACGTTCTTCCCCATCTAAAGTCACTAATGTCTCGTCTTCTGTTGCGCGACGAACATGGATTGCTTTTTCAGGTAATTTATCGTAGTCAAATGCATGAAGCGGTTGCCCGTACTCCATCAAGATGTAGTTTGTTACGTCTACTAAATTATTGATTGGACGGACACCAGCTGCGATTAAACGGTTTTGCAACCATTGTGGACTTGGAGCCACTTTAACGCCTTCGATTAAAAATGCGTGGTATGCAGGAGTATCTGCTTCGTTTTCTACAGAAACTGTAACAACGCCTGGAATTTCAGAAGACGTTCCTTTTTCGAATGCATCAGGTTCTAAAGTGTTCTTCAAGTTGTAAATCGCACCGATTTCGTGAACAGAACCGCGCATGCTTAACGCGTCAGAACGGTTTGCAGTGATATCGAGTTCCACAATCGCTGAATCAAGCGCTAAGGCATGAATGGCGTCGCTTCCAACTTCAATGCTGTCATCTGTGAAGACGTAAATTCCATCTTCGTATTCTTTTGGAACTAAGTTACTTGGCACACCGATTTCTTGTAAGGAACAAATCATCCCTTGAGATTCTACGCCACGTAATTTTCCACGTTTAATTTTATGACCACCAGCAATGCGTGAACCGTGAGTCGCCACGATAATCTTTTGGCCTGCTGCAATGTTTGGAGCGCCACACACGATTTGAAGTGGCTCGTCAGCTCCTACGTCTACTGTGACAACGTGTAAGTGGTCTGAGTCTGGATGGTCAACGACTTGCGTTGCTAAACCAACCATTAGTCCTTTTAAGCCTTCGCCTGGAACCGTTACGCTATCGACTTCGATCCCTGTACGAGACATTTTTTCTCCTAATTCTTGAGGAGTGATTTGTGATAAATCAATATATTCATTTAACCATTCGTATGATAATTTCATGTTCTTCCTCCTCTTATGATTCTTTCGTAAATTGGCTTAAGAAACGCACATCGTTTGTATACAATGAACGAATATCATCAATTCCATATTTCAACATTGCAATACGGTCTTGACCTAACCCGAAGGCAAATCCACCGTAGACAGTTGAATCCACACCGGCAGCTTCAAGGACGTTTGGATGTACCATCCCACTACCTAACACTTCAATCCAACCTGTTCCTTTACATACAGAACAGCCTTCGCCACCACATTTGAAGCAGCTAATATCCACTTCTAGAGATGGTTCAGTGAATGGGAAGTAACTTGGACGAAGACGCACTTCACGCTCTTCCCCGAACATTTCTTTGGCAAATGCCGAAAGAGTTCCTTTTAAGTCTGACATCGTAATATGTTTATCGATAACAAGACCTTCGATTTGATAGAACTGATGTGAGTGAGTCGCATCATCGTTATCACGACGGAATACACGACCCGGACTTAACATCTTCAATGGACCTTTTGTAAAGTCATGTTTTTCCATTGTACGAGCTTGTACTGGAGAAGTTTGTGTACGAAGTAAGTACTCAGGAGTGATGTAAAATGTATCTTGCATATCACGCGCTGGGTGATCTTTTGGCAAGTTCATCATCTCGAAGTTATAGTGGTCTGATTCCACTTCTGGGCCTTCTACCACTTGATATCCAAGGCCGATGAAGAAATCTTCTACTTGGTCTTGAACGTGCGCTAATACGTGCGCAGTTCCACGTTCCATTGGACGTCCTGGCATTGTGACGTCGATGGTTTCAGATTGTAACGCTTCTTCTAATGCTTTTGCTTCAAGCACTTCTTTAACAGAAGCGATTTTTTCTTCTAATACAGAACGTAATTCATTGGCAAGAGCCCCCACTTTTGGTTTCTCTTCGTTGGCTAAATTTTTAATGTTTTTAAGAACTTCTGTGATTGGTCCTTTTTTCCCTAATTGTTGTACACGAATTTGATCAAGCTCTTTAAGGTTTGTTACTTCTTCTAATGAAGCAAGCACATCTTTACGAATCGCATCAAACTGTACTTTCATTTCTTCTAAATTCATTGTATTCCTCCTTATAAAAATAAAAATCCCTTATAGCCAATAGACTATAAGGGACGAAATTTCGCGGTACCACCCTTGTTCCTTGAGACTTGCTCAAGACACTTGGACGCTGTTAACGGGGGCGACCCGAACCATTATTCATCAGTGAATCCCAATGGTCACTCCGGAAGTGAAAAGTTTGAAACGTTACTTGGAAGACTTGCAGTCAGGATCTTCCTCCCTGAAAAGCTTTGTTAAAAACCCTTTTCCATCAATGTGTTTTCTATATATGCCTTATCCTATCATAATGATGTGAAAATGAAAAGGAAAATTATTCTAAAAGAACATTTGAATCGCAAGAATGATAATTAAAAGAACTACTACTGAAACAAGCCATACGTTTAGAAAATGATTGTACTTTTTTAGTCCTGATTTTGGAGTACGGTGTACTTGTACACTTTCTTCCTCATGTTCAGACTGAAACTCTTCTTCTCTTTCATAAGAGCGTCCACGACTGTCTCTTCGCTCTTGTCTAGTTTCTAGTTCTTCTAACTCTCGATTCTGTTTTTCTAATTGTTCTTTATACGATTTTCTCGTTAATAAAGGTTCATTTGGCATTGATTATTCTCCTTTATGCATCCAAGCATACTGTGCTGCAATAATCGTCTTCGCATCCGCAATTTCGCCGGCTTCGATTTTTTGCATCACTTCTTCTAGTGGCATCCATAAGATTTCAACAAATTCATCTTCATCTGCAGGTTTTGCATCTTCCTTGACCGTTACATTTTTTGCTTGGAATAATGTGATTTTCTCGTCGCAGAATCCAGGTGTTGAGACCATTTCCATCATCTTCACCCATTCACTTGCAACAAGATTTGTTTCTTCTTCTAATTCACGTTTTGCGGCTTCTAGAGGCACTTCTTCCTTCGAGTCTAATTTTCCCGCTGGAATTTCTAAGAAATGCATTTCTAATGGTTTTCTATATTGACGTACGAGTAACATCTTTCCGTCACGAATGACAAGCACTGCTACTGCTCCTGTATGGAACACGAGGTCTCGCGTAGAAGTTTTCCCATTTGGTAGTTCTACGATATCTTGTGTCACTGTAAAAATACGTCCTGAATATTTAATATCTCGTTGAATGGTTTTTTCTGTAAAGTCCATAATTTCGCCTCCATTTTGCTTTATTATAATTGGTTTTACGTCTTTCAACAATCGATTTTACTAAACTTTAATGACAAAAAAACTGAGTGGCACAAACGACCACCCAGTTTCTTCTTAACGTCGGTTATTTTGTTGTTGTCGAATTTGTGAGTTAACAGTTGCTTCATTCGTTTGTGAAGAGCTGCTTGTTTTTCCAAAATAAGCATCATAGACTTGCTTAGCCACTTTGGCAGCATAGTCAGATGGGTATCCATCTTTGAAGTACGGAGCAACAACAGCTACTACGATTTCTGGATTATCGTATGGTGCATACGAGATGAAGGTTGAATTTTCAACGGCTTCATTAGTATATGCTGGATTTGGTCCCGAATAGAACGCTTCGGTAGTCCCTGTTTTACCAGCGACTTGTGGAGAATACGTTCTGAATGTCGTAGCAGACGTTCCGTTTTCACCATGCGTTACACGGTATAGCCCTTCTTTAATATGATCCAAGATTTCTTTACTTACTTGAATCGAATTCATAATCTTCGTTGGAACGACATCTTCTAAATTACCAATGCCACCACTTGGACTTGTTTCATGAATTTCTTTTACTAAACGTGGGGCAATACGTGTACCACCATTAGCAATGGTAGACATATATTGTGCTAATTGCAGCGGTGTATATAAGTCAAACTGACCGAACGCAAAGTCAAGTGCTGAGAAGGCATTGGCTGTACCACCATTATACCCCTTTCCTTCATTTGGAAGGTCAATCCCTGTACGAACACCAAGTCCGAACTGCGCGTAATACTCACGGAGTTTGTCAAATAGACTTAGATTAATATTTAAACGTCCGCCTTTTTCGTACGTTGTTTGTCCACCCATCTTCATCGCCAGTTTAATCATATAAACGTTTGATGAACGTTCTAAGGCATCTAAGTCTGTTAATTCCATTTTACCATTACGGTTAAACCATGAACTCTTTGGTTTAGACGCTTCGAATTCAATTGGTTCATCGACAATCGTATTATCCTCAAGCGTGATTGCTCCATCCATATACCCTGATAGGACGGTTGCTGGTTTTACAACAGACCCCATTCCAAATGAGTTATTGATGGCACCAAGAGCATCGTCTTCGACACCCGTTGAATGAAAGTTTTCATCAAATTTCTTTTTCTTCCCTGTAATTCCAAGAATGTCTCCATTTTTTGGATTCATTACAACGATATACACACGGTCCGCAGCAGGATCCGTCATCTCTTCAACAGACTTCTTTGCAATCTCTTCAATTTTCTTTTGGAATTCAGTATCAATCGTTAAGACAAGGTTTGACCCGCCTTTACCTGGATACGTTTCAGTCGTATTCACCACTTCACCTTTTGTATTGGTTTGTGATTTTACAACTGTCTTCGTTCCGCTAAGCACTGTTTCATATTGTTCTTCTAAATAGCTTGTTCCAACACGGTCATTGAGTGAGTAGCCTTGCGCTAGAAGTGACTTCACTTTATCCGAAGGAAGCCCCGTCTTTTCGGACGATACCGTTCCAAGAATTGTCTTCAACATATCGCCCATTGGATATTCACGATCCCAGTCAGAATCAACGTCGACCCCGCGAAGCTCTCCAAGGCGTTCACTGATTTTAGCGACCTCTTGTTCTGTGACGCCTTCATTTTTCAGTGTCACTGTTGATAAGGCATACGCACTATTCATTTTCGTGAAAATAGCAATCACTTGTTTTTCGGCATCGCTATAATTTAATTCGTCGGCAGGAATATGTTCCAATTGCATTTCATACGTTTTACTCGTCGAGAGATTCTCTTTCGCGATTCTCTTCTTCTCTTCTGCTGTTAGAAGGCTATCGACTTTGTCAGGGTTTGTCGCTACCCAATAGTCTTTCAAGTCACGTTCTTTTAACTCGGAAGCATCCACAGAAATCAATGTTGTTAATTTCTTAGCGGTTTCTAACATCGTTGACGCTTTAACATCTGCAGGTCTTGTATAGTTAATAGCGAGTTTTGGTTTATTTCCCACTAAAATACGTCCTTGGCTATCGTAAATCGATCCACGCGGAACTGATTTTTTAGCAGTGGTTGTCTCTGTACGTTGTACGAGCGCAACAAACTCGTCTCCTTTTACTAATTGGATATACGCCAAACGGCTAATTAAGGCAATAAATGAAAAGAATACAATTAAAAATAATAAATTCAAGCGAAATGGAATATGTGATTTTTTCTTTTTCTTCTTTAATTTTCTTTTAGTAAGCATAATACACTCCATATAACATCTAGTAACTCATAACAGTATACCATAAATCTTGCCCTAATCTGTATAAAAAAGGGGTTAGAAAGTGGTTAAGATTTTTTTGCGTTCAAGACTAATTTTTCGTGCAGGCTACTCGTTTCCATGCTATGCTAACAGTAACGACTAGAAAGGAGGACTACCATGGAAAAGACGATGACCAAGAAGAGATACTATACGCTCAGCATTTTGATTCCAGCTGTGATGATTTTAGCGATTTTTCTACTCTTTACAATCACCCCATTTGGAAATCGAACATGGCTAACAATCGACCTTGGGCAGCAATATGTCGACTTCTTTAGTTACTACCAAGACACTCTCTTGCATCACCCAGAGCAATTCTTCTATAGCTTCTCGAAGTCTATTGGCGGAGAAATGGTGAGTTTATGGGCGTACTATTTGTTGAGTCCTTTTAATCTTCTCTTTTTACTCATTCCTCACTCGGCCATCGCCATGGGTGTCTCTCTTCTTATTTTCTTGAAACTCGTTTCTTGTACAGTTAGTTTTGCAGTGTTGCTGGATGTGAAATTCAAACAAAGAAATTGGACGACGCTTCTCTTTGCACTCTCATACGGATTTATGAGTTATCTTTCAGCCAATCAATTTAATATGATGTGGTTAGATGCCCTCATTGGCCTTCCACTCATCGTCCTTGGCGTGGATGCACTCTTAAAAAAACGAAATCCATTATATTATGTACTTCCTTTATCGCTCACGATTTTGAGTAACTACTATACGGGGTATATGATTTGCCTATTCTTAGGTCTCTATTTCCCGTATGCCTATTTAATGATAAATGATTCCTTCTCATGGAAAAGTTTTATAAAACAGTTTGGCCACTTTATCTTTTATAGTGTCCTTTCCGTTGGACTCATTACAGTCATTCTACTTCCAACGTTTTATAGCCTACTTGGTAGTAAAGGGACAGCGACTACCATCACTTGGAGCCTAAAGTCTGAATATAATCCGCTACTGATAGCTTCAAAACTCTTTATCGGTAGTTTCGACTTCCATGAAATGCAAAAAGGCTATCCAAATATTTTCGTTGGCAGCCTGGCAATGTTTAGTTTCCTTTGCTACTTCAAAGAGAAAAAGATTGCACTATCCCAACGCCTTTACGCGCTATTCATTGCGATTGTCCTACTCATTAGTTTCAATATTGAGATGTTTGATAAACTGTGGCATGCCGGACAACTACCAAATTGGTATTCATATCGCTTCTCATTCCTCTTTAGCTTCTGGATGATCTTTCTAGGTTATCAATGGGCACTGAAGAAAACAGCGGTTGGCATTCATGAGACATTTGTGTATTTCTTCCTTGTATTAGCAACAAGCATTGGTTTTATACTCTTTCCTCAAGACTACCTACAAGGCTGGCAAATCGCGCTTGGATTCGGGCTCTCAATGGGAATCTTGTATGGTCTCATTTTAATCGGACGCGGCAAAAGAACACATCAAAAATTCCTTATTTCATTTGTAGTGATCGAACTGCTTTTAAACAGCATCATCACCTTATCCAGACTTGGATATGTCATGAATTCTGAATTCACGGCTTATCAATCGTCATTAGCAAACTGGTCTAACGTATTACGCCCTGCAGAAAATGAATTTTATCGCAGTGAGAAAACCATTCTTCGTTCGAAAAATGATAGCCTTCAAGTTCCAACTTATGGCGTATCCCATTTTTCATCTACCTTTGAAAAAGAAACAGAAAAATTCTTTGATGCGATCGGTGTTCGCCAAGGAACCGCCTATGTTAACTACAGCAATGGCACGCTATTAACAGATGCCTTACTGGGAATCAAGAATACCTTTATCGAAACCACAGACGCTACTTACAACGAGCGCTGGGAACGAAAAGACTTGGAAGATTTACTAACAATCGCAACCTTTAACGAGGGACACGTTGTCACAAATCAAAACGTTCTCTCGATTGCTTATCCGATGAAACCGATTCTGAAATCGATGAAGGTGCCAACAAACCATCCGATTACGATGCAAAACCAATTGGCGAACGCACTTAGCGGAACAACAAGTCCGAAAAATATTTTCACAAGAGTTTCTTATGAGACGACTTTCGAAAATATCATCGATTCCCCAGTCGTGTATCAACGCATTCAAGTTGATGACAAGACTCAATATGGTACGATTACACTCACCTTTACTCCTGAAACCGATGATCCGATTTACTTAGAAATGGCGGGAACGATGGGTGAAGAAGATTTGGAGATGACGCTAAACGGTGAACCGTATGCCTTTTATCCAGTTCAATCAAAACCCGTTCTTCTCAGCGTCGCCAAGAACCAAAAAGGACAACCGCAAATCCTTCGCATTACCGTTAAAGATGATGGCTTTGAGTTTTCTAAACTAAATCTCTACTCACTAAATACTTCTCTCTTAAACGAGCGATTAGAAAAAACAAAAGAACAAGAGCTAAAACTGGAAACTTTCTCTGCTACTCATTTTGCAGGAACAATGGAGGTCTTCGAAGACTCGACCGTTCTTACAACGATTCCTTATTCTAAAGGATGGAAAATATGGGTGAACGGTCAAGAAGTAGATACGTACAAGATTTTGGATAGCCTTCTTGGATTTACTATCTCCAAAGGGACTCACCGAATCGAATATCGTTATACGACTCCATTCTTACTGGAAGGAAGCCTAGTGAGCCTTGCTTCCCTTCTACTAGTAATCTTGATTCTATATAAACGCAAAAAGACCGATGCTTCTTAGGAAACATCGGTCTTCGTTATTTACTGATTATTTAGCAGCTTCAAAACGACGAGCTACTTCGTCCCAGTTTACAACATTCCAGAATGCAGAAATGTAGTCTGGACGACGGTTTTGGTAGTTTAGGTAGTATGCATGTTCCCATACATCTAATCCTAATAATGGAGTTTTACCTTCTGATAGAGGGCTGTCTTGGTTTGGAGTAGAAACAACTTCTAATTTTCCATTTGAAAGAACTAACCATGCCCAACCTGAACCAAAGCGAGTTGCTGCTGCTTGCGAGAATGCTGCTTTGAATTCGTCGAAGCTTCCGAATGCTTCGTTGATTGCTGCTAATAAAGCACCTTCTGGAGCTTTTGCACCATCAAGAGATAATTGAGTCCAGAATAAGCTGTGGTTTGCATGTCCGCCACCGTTGTTACGAACAGCTACACGGATATCTTCAGGAACAGTGTTTAAATCGCTAATTAATTCTTCAACTGTTTTTTCGAATAATTCAGGGTGTTTTTCTACCGCTGCGTTTAAATTTGTAACATATGCATTGTGATGTTTGTCATGGTGGATTTCCATTGTACGTGCATCAAAATGTGGTTCTAATGCGTCAAACGCGTATTCTAATTTTGGTAATTCATAAGTCATTACTAAATTCCTCCTAAAATTAAATACAGTTATGAAAACTGTTTCTTTCTTTAATCATCATACCACCCACCAAACACGATACGCAAAAATTATGCCCACTCTCCCAAATCCCCCAAGCGTGTTAATTTATGGTATAATAATCCCGCTACATAGAGAAAGAAAAGAGATGAAAACATGAAATTTACAGATTACGCATTACAGCCTTATTTGCAAAAAGCATTGGCTGACTTAAAATTTACACAACCAACACCTATTCAAGAACGCATCATTCCTCTTTTATTAAAAGGAGAATCTGTGATTGGTCAATCGCAAACTGGGAGCGGAAAAAGCCACAGTTTCCTATTACCACTTATCAATAAAATCAACCCTAGCCGTCAAGAGTTGCAACTAGTCATTACGGTTCCAAGCCGAGAACTCGCAGAACAATTAACTGCGGTTGCTTCACAATTAATTTCATTTAGTGATACAGAAATCTTATTAGAAAAATGTATCGGTGGGACCGATAAAAAACGTCAAGTGGCTAAACTGACGCAAACACAACCACATATCGTGATTGGGACACCTGGTCGTATTTTCGACTTAATGCAAGAGAATGCGCTCTTCGTCCAAACCGTTCAAATGATGGTCGTCGACGAAGCCGATATGACATTTGACTTAGGGTTCTTAGAAACTGTCGATGAAATCGCGTCTCGTATGCCAGAAAACTTACAAATGTCTGTTTTCTCCGCAACAATTCCAGATAAGATTAAACCATTCTTGAAGAAATACTTGGGCAATCCAAAGGTGATTCAAATCGAGAATACACAACTCGTTTCACCAACGATTAAAAACCAATTACTGGTGACAAAGGCACAAGATCCAATGGACGTTCTTCGTCAGTTACTTGTAATGGGTCACCCTTACCTCGTGCTTATTTTCGTAAATACGAAGCAAAAAGCGGACGAAGTGACAAAAGACCTTCGCAGCCATAACTTCAAAGTAGCAACGATTCACGGAGATATCCCTTCAAGAGAACGTCGTCGTGTGATGAAACAAATTCAACAAATGGATTATCAATTCGTTGTCGCAACAGATCTTGCTGCACGTGGAATTGATATCGAAGGAGTTTCTCATGTCATCAACTTAGAAATTCCTGGAGAATTGGAATTCTTCATTCACCGTGTTGGCCGTACTGGACGTAATGGTCTTGAAGGAACAGCCATCACCTTCTACACACCAGATCAAGAACAAGCCATTCAAACATTAGAAGGAAAAGGCATTTCTTTTGAAACAGTTGAATTGAAAAATGGCGAGCTTGTCGAAAGTTATGACCGCTCTCGCCGTGAGAAACGTAAAAATACGCAATCGAAAGACTTGGATCCACGACTTAAAGGGATGATTAAGAAGGCGAAGAAAAAAGTAAAACCTGGCTACAAGAAAAAACTTGGCCAAGAGATTCGTCAGAAACAGCGTAGACAAAATCGTACAAAAAATAAATAATATTGAGCACCTTCATTATTTCAGATTACTTCGAATCCTTACGGATTTTTCTATAATCGCTGTAATGGGGTACCGGTTCGAGCCTTAGTCTTGCACCTTCAAAGCTTCAAAAAGGGAGTAAGGAATCAATTCCTAACTCCCTTTAATTTATCTTTGATACCATCCCCCACTACTGCGATTATAGGATCCGTAAGATTCTTCGTAATCTTTGTATAGTAAATTTATATTTGCAGAACGCCTACGGTCTTTTATCTTGGTTCTTCTGAAAATATCACTGTGCTGTGAAGTATGCTAAGCCAAGCTTATAAAAGCTTCGCTATGATGGGATGAGTTCCAAGGGAAACAGTGCTTTCTAACGGCTTGCTAATTAGGCGCGGTTACACTTTGGAACATTACGTGGGCGCAATTATCATATATGGTAATTATCATATATGATAATTTTCAGAATTTGGGCAAAAGAAAAACTCTTAGGAACTACTTACTTATAGTTTCTAAGAGTTAATTTTTATTTGTTTTTATTTTGCTGATCGATGAATTCTCGCATTCCAAGGAGCCAGTTGAAGGTAGATGTTACTAGTAGGTACATAAACATCCCTACTCCTCCGCCGATTCCTAACACGCCAATCACCATATAGATGGTTGCTGGTAGGAACATAGCAGCAATCGTTAACTGTTTCGATACGGTTGGATGCATTTGAATGTAGGCTCTCATAAACAACGCCGTTAATAATCGTACGACGAAGCTGATGATAATCATTAAAATATAAACGACAATCGTATTATAAACAAAGCCGAATAACATAACACCGATAAATACCATCCACAATTTTGATTGGAACTCTTGAATAAACTGCTCTACATTTGATTTATTAAAGCCGTTTAAGCCTTCATAAGAAAATTTTGAGGTATTAATGATGGTGTCTACAACAATATGGTCTTGTAAAATCCCGATGGATGGAATCCCTTGACTAGATTCAGACGTCACATCATTATCCGTTGACTTTCCACTAGGGTCGAAGACGATATTAAATACATCCGAACGGTAAACAAATCCCGTATTGTCTCCCGCCGACAACTTACCATCTTGAATCGAGAGGTCTGGGAACTGTTTTGCAACGATACCTAAGTTCGTATTCATGCTTGCGATATCTTTTCCAGCACGAATAAAGCCAGGAATTGAAACGAGTAATACGAGTAGGAAAAAGATTCCTTTTATTTTTTTCAGTGGATTTTGTAAAATCGTCCAAATTTTATTTGGTTTTAAAATACTTAATTGAATAAAGTCTCTAATCGTCATGTGCGCCTCCTATATAGAGAACAGTTTACAGAAAAAGAGCGACCTTTTCAAGGAAACGGGGTTGCGCGAAGGAAATAGTTCTTTGACTATTCCTAAAAATCCTCGGCTTTTTAGGAATCCCTTTGAAATACTTTCTTCGCTTTTTAAAGAGGGAAAAGTATGCTTTCTTCACTTTTCTTAGAACACAAAAAAGACTAGGTTTTCACCTAGTCTTTGCAATCTTTTATTAGTCGCGGTCAACCCACTTGCGGCCATCACGTTCGATTAAATCATAACCTGATTGTGGTCCTTTGCTTCCAGCAGCATAGTTTGGAAACTCAACTGCAATTTCGCTATCCCATGTTTGGCGAATGCTGTCTACGTATTTCCAAGAAGCGGCTACTTCTTCCCAATGCGTGAAGTTCGTCATATCGCCTTCAATACAGTCAAGAATTAAACGCTCATACGCTTCTGGACTGCTCATTGCGAAGTTCTCGTCGAAGATTTTTTCCAAGTGACTTGTTTGAAGTGCGATGGTATTTCCAACGGCTTTCGAATTAATCACGAAACAGAATCCTTCACGTGGAGTGATGTGAATTGAAATACGGTTTGATGGACAACCATCGATACCACAGAATAATGGTGAGTTTGCTTCTTTAAAGACAACATCAATGATCGTTTCCTTTGAATGAAGACTCTTACCTGTACGAACATAGAAAGGTACGCCTTCCCAACGTTCATTATCGATAAATACTTTACCAGCGACATATGTTTCCATATTGGAATCATCTGCGACATTGGCATCTTCACGGTAACCAGGTTTTAATCCGTCTACAGAAGGTCCATATTGCCCACGCACGAAGTTTTCGTTCACTTCTTCAGCAGTTGTATACGGGCGAAGTTGTTCTAACACTTTAATCTTGTTTTTACGAACATCTCCGAATGAAACTGGCGGTTCCATCGCTACTAGAGCAAGGATTTGTAAAATATGGTTTTGAACCATATCACGTAAAGCACCACTTGTATCGTAGTAACCACCGCGTTCTTCAACGCTCACTTGTTCTAAGAGGGAGATTTGAATATGGTCGATATTCTCTTTGTTCCACAACGCTTCGAATACGCGGTTGGCAAAACGTACCGCAGAAATGTTTTGAATCATTTCTTTCCCTAAGTAGTGGTCAATACGATAGATTTGTTTTTCTTCGAATGATTGACGAAGTTGATTGTTTAATTCTTCTGCAGAAGCGTAATCTTTCCCGAATGGTTTCTCGATGATAAGTCGGTTATAGCCATTCTCAGTAATTAAGCCCTCTGCTTTTAAATGCTCTGTGATCGTTCCAAAGAAAGTAGGCGCCATTGCTAAATAGAAGACACGATTGCCTTCGATTTGATACTTTGCATCTAATTCTTCTGAAAGTTCTTTTAATACGACATAATGATGTGTGTCAGTAACGTTATGAGGTTGATAGTAGAAATGAGAAAGGAATTGGTTTAATTCTTCTTCTGACTTCACTAATGACTGAACAGATTGTTTTACAACATCTCTGAAATACTCGTTAGTCCACTCTCTACGTGCTGTCCCAATCACTGCGAAATGATTTTTGATAAATCCTTTTTGGAATAAACGGAATAACGCTGGATATAGCTTACGGTGAGCCAAATCGCCTGTTGCTCCGAACAGTGTAATGAGTACATGTTGTTCGCGCATGAGTTGTCCTCCTTGAATAAAATATGCAAGTCGATAGCCTGCCTTAACAATAAATAACTACCTTTCTAGTGTAAGTTATAAGCGTAAAAATGTAAACTATAAAACGCTCCTCTTCAAAAGAAAAGGAGCGTTCTAATTTAATTTATCGGTAATTTCACTTTAAATAATGACCCATGATTGAGTCTGGAAGTCAGGCTAATTTTACCGTTATACCCTTCGATTAATTCTTTAGCAATTGATAAGCCTAAGCCATTTCCTCCACGTTCTCTCGAGCGTGCTTTATCGACGCGGTAGAAACGTGAGAATACTTTTTTCTTATCTTCTTCCGTTAACCCCATCCCGAAATCTTGAATGCCGATTTCGACTGCTTCAGTCGTTGGCGACAGGCTAACAATAATCTCTTTTCGATTTGTTGAATATTTCACGGCATTATCGAGTAAGATGATAATGACTTGCTCGAAGTGATTGCGATAGATTGGAGAAATAATTTCCTTCTTGGTATCAATATCGGCAATAAAAGTAAAGTCGGGATAAAGCACCTTGAAATTCGTTACAATCTGTTCTACTGTCGCAACGACCTCTGTTGTCGCATCTTTATATTGCTCTCTTACCTGAGGAGCACGTGATAAATCAAGCATCTCTTGAACGAGAGTCTTCATGCGCTTAATTTCCGCTAGAGAGGCCGTGAGAGACTCTTCCAGCACTTCTGGGTCATCTTTCCCCCAACGGTTTAAAAGCTTCAGGTGGCCTTCTACAATGGCTACAGGCGTACGCAATTCGTGAGACACATCTTCAACGAAATGCTTTTGTTGTGCAATATAGAAACTAATCTTATCTAGCAACTCATTAAATTGTTGCGATACAATCGCAAACTCGTCATTCTTCTTCGGTATAATCAGACGTTTTGTCTCAATATTTTCTTCATTAATAGACGCGATAATATTATGAATTTCTTCAATTGGCTTGGAAATGAGTCGCGAAATGAAATACGCAAGCCCTATTGAAACAATTCCTTCCATCACAATTAACTGGAAGAACAGAAATCTCAATTGTTTTTTTAATTCCGCAAGCTTCATCATTCGATTGGTTACTTGCAAATGTCCAATCAAGACACGAGTATTTCTGGAAAGGATTGGCATCATTACTTGCACACTTTCTTCCCCGGTCGATAGCGTCACATATTGAACCTCCAGCTTACTCGATACTTGCGGGCGGTCTTGCCATTGTTGTGTTTGGAATAATAGCTCTTTACTCGTATCAAAGACACGAATATTCACTTCTTCATTCATCGGATAAAAACTACTATTCTTTTTATAAACCTGGTTCTTGTCTAATTCATATTGTTCCGCTTTGTTTAGAACAGCAAGAATGTCTTCACTTGTTAATTTCTCCGTTTTTTCCGATAACAAATCCGCGATAACTTGTGCGTAAACCACTGTCTGATTTTTCTCATTGTCACGCAGGCCGATAAGTTGCCCCTCAATCAAAATCGCAGTCAATACAGCTAATAACGCAAAAATGGTGGCTGATATCACCCACCACCATTTTTTTGCTACCGATTTATGTTGGTTTTGGTCCTTCATATGTAGCTCCTCAGCTTCTCATTACATATCCAGTTCCACGAACGGTTTGAATATAACTTTCTCGTCCTGGTACATCAATTTTATTACGGATATAACGAACGTACACGTCAATCACATTCGTTTCGACTTCGTTCTTATAGCCCCATACTTCTTTTAATAACACTTCACGTGAAAGAACAATATCAATGTTTTCCATCAGTAATAAGAGTAATTCATATTCTTTCTTCGTTAAATCAATTACTTCTCCCGCACGACGAACGACGCGGTTTTCCACTTCCACCACAAGGTCGCGATATTCCACTCTTGTTTGTTTCACAACACGAGATTGTTCTTCCATTTGCAGACGTCTAAAGAGTGCGCGTAGTCTTGCAAGAATTTCTTCGATTTCAAACGGCTTCACTACATAGTCATCAGCCCCTTGATCAAGCCCTGCAACACGATCCATCACTGAATCGCGTGCTGTCATAATGATGACTGGTGTTTGTTTTACTTGGCGAAGGCGACGAACGACTTCTAATCCATTCATTTCTGGTAACATTAAATCTAATAAAATAGCATCCCAATGCTCATCAATGGCTGCTTGTAATCCGCTACGGCCATCTGCACACACTTTTGTTTCATAGCCTTCATGCTTTAATTCTAATTCAACAAAGCGACTTAAATTCTTTTCATCTTCAATAATTAAAATACGTTGATTCGCTGGCATTTGGAAACTCCCTTCTCTATTCTTCCCTAACAGATTTATCATACCATATTCATAAGATTCTTAACAGAATTTAATGAAATTTTCTGTCAATTTCATTAAATTAGACAATAAAAATTAACATATATGTTAATTTTTGATTTGCTTCAATAGAAACAAACAAAAAAGCCCTAGCCAAATTGGCTAGGACTTCGTCATTTATAATTATTGTTCAATCTCTTTTTCTTGAGCCCATTCGAAGTGGAATGTTCCTGGTTTGTCTACACGGTTGTAAGTATGCGCACCGAAGTAGTCACGTTGAGCTTGAATTAAGTTTGCAGGTAATGTTTCTGAACGGTATGAATCATAGTATGCTAATGCACTTGAGAATGTTGGTACTGGGATACCAGCACGAACAGCCGTTACAACAACATCACGAACTGCATCTTGATAAGATTCAGTAACATATAAGAAGTACTTATCTAATAATAAGTTCTTCAATTGAGGATCACGTTCGAACGCATCTGTAATCTTTTGTAAGAACTGCGCACGGATGATACATCCAGCACGGAAGATTTTAGCGATTTCGCCGTAGTTTAAGTCCCAATTGAACTCTTCACTTGCTACACGCATTTGAGCAAATCCTTGCGCGTAACTCATAATTTTAGAGAAGTATAATCCTTTACGAACTTGTTCGATTAAGGCTTGACGTTCTGAATTTGTTAATTCAGGAATTTTTGTTGCTGCTAATTCTTTGCTTGCTGCAACGCGTTCATCTTTCAATGTAGAAACGAAACGAGCGAATACAGATTCAGTAATTAATGGAAGTGGCACACCTAAGTCTAATGCGCTTTGTGAAGCCCATTTACCAGTACCTTTGTTTCCAGCAATATCCATGATTACGTCTACCATTGGACGACCTGTTTCAGGATCTTTCTTCGTTAAAATATCTGCTGTGATTTCGATTAGGTAGCTATCTAATTCGCCTTGGTTCCATTCTTTGAACACTTCAGCGCATTCTTCTACAGATAATCCACCAACACGACGTAGGATATCGTAACTTTCAGCAATTAATTGCATGTCCCCATATTCGATTCCGTTATGAACCATTTTTACGTAGTGCCCTGCTCCGTTTGGTCCAATGTAAGTCACACATGGAGCTCCATCGTCTGCTTTAGCAGAGATTTCTTCTAAAATAGGTGCTACTAAATCGTATGCATCTTTTTGTCCACCAGGCATAATTGAAGGTCCTTTTAAGGCGCCTTCTTCCCCACCAGATACACCAGTACCGATGAAGTTGATTCCTGAGTTTGCAAGTTCTTCATTACGACGCATTGTATCACGGAAGAATGTATTTCCTCCATCGATTAAAATATCGCCTTTATCTAAGTGTGGAAGTAAACTTTGAATTGTCTTATCTGTTGCTTCCCCAGCTTTAACCATCAATAAGATTCTTCTTGGTTTTTCTAGAGACTCTACAAATTCTTCAACAGAATATGTTGGAACTAATTTTTTATCTGGATGTAGAGCAATCACTTCATCTGTTTTTGAAGTTGTACGGTTGTAGATTGAAACGCTATAGCCACGGCTTTCAATGTTTAAAGCTAAGTTACGTCCCATAACAGCCATACCCACGACACCAATTTGTTGTTTTGACATGAAACTTCCTCCAATTCGTTTTATTTAACACATCTATGTTATCAAAAATCATGCTTTTTTGAAAGGCATTTGAATGCTTTTCTTTTACTAAAGCTCTTTTTCATTTCACTCATTTTCACTCTTAGAAAACCTTTTAACATTTAACTCTAGTAATTCACACCGATTTACGGTAAACTAATACCGAGCAAAGAAAAAAGGAGCGATTTTGTTGGCAAAGAAAAAACGTAATCTTTCAACCGTTGAAAAAATTACACGTGTTGTAGCCGTATTAATGTTAATCGGTACACTAGGCGCTATCATCTTACAAGTAGCCTTAACTGCAATGAATTATAAATAAACGAAAGACCGACTGGAAATCCAGTCGGTCTTTTTCATTCTTAAATTGTAATTTCTTCTCTATCACGAACCATATAGGCTTTTAATGGAGTAAGACTAGCAAGCCAGTATAACCCCCCACCAAATAGAGCGGTAAAACCACTTCCAGTAGTAAATAAGAAGATTGGACTTTGAATTTGCTTCGTCACTGGGTTATATATAAAGAGGACTGCAACGATTAATGAGATGAACACACAGCCCATTCCTACGATATTAAATCCTTTTGTATACTCGTATGCCTTATGTCCTTCTAAGAAATATGCTGAACGAAGAGACAATTTTTGCTTTCTGAGTAGGAAGAAGTCAACGACAATCATTCCAATAATTGGTCCTTGAAGATAAGCAGCTAGAGAAATAAATGACCCAAAATATTCATCTACTCCTCCCCAAATGGTTAAAGAACTTACATAGACAAAAGCTATCCATACCATTAACTTATAACTTATTTTTGGCATTCCACTTTTCACAATCATACAGTTAACATATGACCCCGTTCCTTGAGTCCCTATATTTGCAAATGCTACTAACAGAAGACTAAGAAGTGAAAAGGTAGGAGTACTCAAAGTTGCTAGCATCGTTGTTGGATCGCTTTCATATACACCAGTTTTTACGAACATAGCAAGTGCCATTACGCCTCCCGTGGCTGCAAAAAACGGTGCTACAACACCATATGCCAAGGAAGTTGCCCAATAGCCACTGCGTTCTGATTTAGCTAAACGTGGTAAGATGAACGCTTGCGTTGACCAAGAAAATGCCACAGCAACATTACCTTCACCTGAAATCATAAATCTTTCAAGTGGTGTCAAATCACTTTGAACAGCAGGTTGCACATTCATAATTTCAGTTATCGGAACCGCAAAAAAACAAATTCCAGCGATAATCAAACCAACAAATAACAAAGCTACAACCATGTATTTATTGATTCCTTTTATAGTTTCAGGCCCACTAAGAGCAATTAAGGTACCTAACAAAACGCAAAGGGTGCCTAGTATCGGTGCCCATATTGCCTTATCTAACACAAGGCCAAAATTATTTGCCAAATGTATCATGGAATTCGCAAACAGATTTGCAGTAACTGCATACCAACCAAAATTTGCTAAACTTATTACTGTTGACAAAAGTGCAACTCCTTTTTGTCCAAGAACAGATCGAAGCCAAATCCATAAGTCAATTCCGTAACGAACGGCAAATAGTACTGGTAAACATTCTATAAAGACCCAAATAATATTAAAACTAAAAATATTAATAAGCATTTGATTAAAAGAAAGATACTGTGCGACATAGGCCCCTTGTGTATAACACCATGTTGCAATCGCAAATCCACTAGTGGATAGAAATAAATCCCAGAATGAATACTGACGGTCGCCATTCGTCATTGGCACAACACCAGTAATCGTTTCTTGTTGAATATAATCATTCATTGTTGCGCTCATTATTGAATCACCCCACTCATTGCCAAAATAATGAGGATTAGATTAACTCCTACACAAATTCCTGCCCAGAGATAGTCCATTTTTGAAAACCGTTCTGGAAACTCATAATCTTTTTCTTCCATTAAATCAAGCCTACGTTTTGTTTCTTCATTAATTAGCTTTTCGATTGAGACTTCATTTTTCATCTACTTCTCTTCTCCCTGATATATTCTTATAGCTTCAGTACAATACATCTTCGTGTGACGATACCATTTATAAAGATATTCGCCCACTCGTTTACCATTACTTTCTTGGAAAAGTGCCCATAAGAACCAATAGTATGAAACTAATCCTACCATTCCTAAGAAATGCTGTTGACTACCAACTCCTGGATTCTTATCAAAATACTTGTTAATAAACTCTTTTGCTTCTTCTAAAGTGTAATCTGTACAGCATAGGAAACAGCCAATGTCGCTCGCAGCATCTCCCATTCCAGAATACTCCCAGTCAATCAAACTCATATTCCCTTCTTCATCTACCAAGAAGTTAGGACTATAACAGTCACCATGACAAAGAACAAATTCCACAGGATCCTTATGTAAATATTGAATGACTTGACGAACAAGCTCTTCTAATATTTCCTTATCTTCAAACTCAAAACGGTTGCGTTTTTGTAATTTCTCCTTAAATTCTTCTAAATCTTTTTCGAATCTTAGTTCATAAGGTGTTGTCTTACCAGAACGATGAAGTCGGCTAATGAAGTCAATCGCTTTGTCAACATCTTCCTCATTTTCATAATCTAATAGTCTTGCATTTTCTATAAATTTTGAAATTTTCCAGCCTTCATTTTCGTCCATTGCTACGAAAGTTTGATCTATCCCTAGTTCAGCAGCAACGCGCATTGAAGCTGCCTCACTGAGTCGGTTAATATATTCCTCAGTTCCTTTTCCAGGATGACGATAAACATAAGACTCACCCTTACACTCGAAACGGAAGGAAGTGTTTGTTAATCCGTCTTTTATCGGTTTAATATGAGTAATCTCCGCAGGTGTTACTGACAATATCTTACAAATGTTTAGTAATATTTTTGAATTTGTATGCATCAAATATTGTTCATCAAATTCACGAAGATCTGCTAAAGAATCAAATTCTTTAATTACATCCGCTGAATAATGACGCGCTTCTAATTTTAATTCATCTAAATGACGATAATAATACTCTTCCCATAGCTGTTCCTTAAATGCTGCATGTTGGAATTCATTTTCTAAAATACGAACGAATTTTTTACTGAATTCACGGTCAAAATATACATGACCAAGCATGCACCATGTATTTTTTCCTCCGACAGTCACCTCTGAAATGAAACCATTTGTCTCTTTTTCTACACAATATTCATCAGTTTCTCCATCAGCGAAAACTGTAGCATAATAACCTCGATATACGTATTCTTCAAAAGGATTTTCCGTAAAATAATTATCTGAGGAACAAATATAAGTGTTTCCTAATTGTTCACGAACAAGCATAAGCGACGAACAATTATTATAACGATAATAATCTTCATTCACGACGATATCTACACCAAATTTATCTGCAAGATAAAACATCATTTCCTTCATATAGCCAACAATAACTGTAATTTTATCAAT
The DNA here is from genome assembly GCF_041433555.1 of Granulicatella sp. 20925_1_45. Taxonomy (NCBI): domain Bacteria; kingdom Bacillati; phylum Bacillota; class Bacilli; order Lactobacillales; family Carnobacteriaceae; genus Granulicatella; species Granulicatella sp. 20925_1_45. The sequence goes on from NZ_JAPWBR010000002.1 coordinate 143,816, forward strand.
TCCAGCTTCTCTTAATTGACATATCTGACGTTCAATCAAACGCTCTCCTTTAACAACAAGTAGACCTTTTGGTGATTCATACGAAAGCGGGGCAAAACGTGTACTCATTCCTGCCGCCATAATAATGGCATTTTGAACACGATATGGTTCTAATTCAGCGATTCCTTTTTCCGTGAGAGAATAGTCCGAATTAATCCAACCAAGTCGTTCCGCTTCTGTTACTAAATGATTCACTTTTCCAAGAGAAAGATCAAGTCCCTTTGCGATTTCTCGCTGTGTCACTTTTGCTTCTTGATTTTTTAAAAATACTAATAAGTTAAATTGATGATTTGAAATCATTCTAATTCGCCTCCCTGTGTTCACTATTATACACTTTTTTTCAAAAAAGTGAACAAATAACTCTAGATTTTTAGAATTAACAGAATTTTTCAGTTTTATAATTTTATTTTAAAGGCTCTTATGTTCTTAAAAACTATATAAAACAATTATTATAACCTTTTTGAAAGCTTTATGACAACCCAAGGAATTGTGGATTATATCTTAGAAAACAATCCATCTCTTAAACATGATTAT